>JASLNQ010000047.1 GCA_030745955.1 Dehalococcoidia bacterium
CAACCCGTCTAGCAAATCAACCCCGTGTGTTCGATCCGATTTGCCATCGCAGCTCCTCCCGAACCACCGTCTCCTGCCACATACTGTTCTGGGTCTTTTTCGGGATTCGTCTGGCGGAGTAACGACGATCCCCATGTGCGGCGAACTAGCACGAAACGGAGAAACGAATGGCTGAAAAGGTAGTTGTCACCGGCGGGTCGGGCAGGGCAGGTGAGTACATCATTGCCGAGCTGGCCGCCGCCGGATACGACGTTTACAACGCCGACTCCGTGCCGCCACGCGAGGGTTCCGCTTCCAACACCGCCCAGTACTGGTGCATCGATGTCACCGATTACGGCGAGGTGCTGAACGTACTCACCGGCGCCGACGCCATCATCCACATGGCGGCAATTCCGGCCCCGAACCGGGACCCTGAGCACAAACTTTTCCGCATTAACATGATGGCGAACTGGAACGTGCTCGAGGCCGCCGAGGTCCATGGCATCGAACGAATCTGCATGGCCTCGTCTATCAACGCGATCGGTGCGGGATGGGGCTCGAAGCTATACATGCCGGAGTACCTGCCTGTCGACGAGGACCACCCGACACGTGCTGAAGACGCCTACTCGCAGTCGAAGTGGCTTGGCGAGCAGATGGGAGACGCGTTCGCCCGCCGCCGTCCCGGCAAAGTCCAGATAGCCAACATGCGCTTCCACGCCCTGTGGGATCCAGAAATCGCCAGGGGCTTCCGGGAGTCGGGGGACAAGACAACTACCGGGCAGTGGCACCCGACGGGTTTCTGGAGCTGGGTCGGTCGGCACGATGCGGCCAGGGCTTGCCGTCTTTCGATCGAAAAGGAGTTCGGGGGCCACGAGGCATTTTTCATAAACGCCACCGACACAACGCTCGAAGTGCCAACAATGGACGCGATTGAATCCGAGTTCCCGGGCGTTGAGATCCGCGAACCGATTCCCGGATTCACAAGCCCGCTGTCGGTCACGAAAGGCGAGAAGCTGCTCGGTTGGGTACCGGTTGAGTCATGGCGTGAAGGCACAGTCCGCGATCCCGAACCCAACGACGGCCAGCCGGCACAGTACAAAGCCCAATGGACGCGCTAGCGAAAATCCTCTCTCCCTTGCCCTGGCGTGCCCCGCGGAGCTGCAGCGCGCGACCAAGTGCGCCTCGCACGCCCGGAGCTAAACGACGATCGGGTGTGGGTGAATGCTCAGGAATGTCCACACCGACCAATCGCGAGCACCGCGCCCCCACCCCAGATCCCTCGGCTCCGATGACTACGCTCGAGTCCCGCTGACCGCACTCGCGAAGAGCGCGACCCTCCCTGAGAAGGAGAGAGGACCACAACCCTAAGCAGTTGTACCGCCGTCGACCGAAATTGCCTGGCCGGTGATGAACGACGCCGTGTCTGAACACAGGAACGCAACCAGGTCACCAACTTCGCCCGGCTGGCCGTACCTGCCCATCGGAACCCAGCGCTCGATCCTCGCCCGGTCGTCGGGGTTGTTGTGGTCCAGCACGTGCATCATCTCGGTGTCGATCACGCCAGGGCAAATCGCGTTGACCCTCACACCTTTTCGGGCATATTCCATAGCTGCAGACCGCGTGAGTCCCAGCACCCCATGCTTGCTCGCGGTGTATGCCGACTGCTTCGGGTTCCCCCGCAGTCCGTTGTATGACGAGTCGTTGACGATCGCTCCCCCGCCGTGCTCCAGCATGTGCGCAATCTCGTACTTCATGCAAAGGAACACGCCCCTCAGGTTCACGCTAATGGTGTTGTCGAAAACATCCTCGTGCAGCAGGTGAAGGTTCGTTCCGTCCTCCACCACCCCGGCATTGTTGAACGCTGCGTCAAGCCGTCCATAAGTCGCCACCGCGTGCTGAACAGCCCTCTCGACCTGCGATGCATCGGTGACATCCGTAACCACCAGCGTCGCAGCTCCGCCAGCCGCTTCAATTTGCCTGACCGTCTCGGCGAGATCCGATTCCCGCCTGGCCGCAGCCACTATCCTCGCCCCGTGACCGGCCATGACCTTCGCCGATTCCCGACCGATTCCCGAACTGGCGCCGGTTACCAGCACGACCCTGTCCTCAAGTAGAGCGCTCATCCAGGCATCACCTTTTCTTGTTAGCGGCTGGCGCACCTGGTGTGGCCCACCGACGATGCAGCACGTAGCATACGTTGCCGTGCCTTTTTTGGTGCCCGGCTTTTTCAATGACCATCGAACTCCAACCTGTAACCGACGAAAATTTCACCGAGTGGCGCAAAGCCGTTCGCCAGGGATTCGGCGAACATGTCCACCCCGACGACATTGCGCGCCTCCGCGACAACCGGGTCGAAATCGATCGCCTCGTGGCCGCGGTCGATAGCGGCTCCGAACGTATTGTCGGCACCGGAGGTGTCGACTCATATTCGCTCACCGTACCCGGTGGTGCGACCGTCCCGATGGCCGGAGTTGCCTACGTGACGACCTCGGTGACCCACCGCCGGCAGGGCGCGTTTTCGCGCATGATGAAACAGGTCCACGGGTCGGCCCGCGAGCGCGGCGACATCATCGCCGGACTCTGGGCCTCGCAATCGCACCTCTACTCCCGATTCGACTACGGACTCGCGGTCAACGCGTATGACTGGGAGATAGAGCCCCGCTTCGGCGCGTTCGCTCACTCCCCTTTGCCCGACGAGCCCGGTAATTCAGGGGCGCACGTCTACTTTGTCGATGCCCGGGAAGCCGCAGTGCTACTGCCGGGTATCTACGACCGGGTGCGGTTGCAGACCTCCGGTGCAGTCGATAGAAACCCGGGACGCTGGCGATACGAGCTATTCGACGAGGAGCGGGTCCGTGGCGGTGCCAGCGCGCTTTTCTACGCGATCTGCGAAGAGCGAGGTGAGCAGACCGGGTATGTGACCTACCGGATGCGCCGCAAGGGCGATTCTGACATGGGCACTCTCCAGGTCGAAGAGCAGATGGCGGCCACCGACACGGCCCACGCAACGCTCTGGCGGTTCCTGCTGGATTTCGACCTCGTCGGGAAGATCACGGCAGAGAACCGTCCGTCCGACGACCCGTTATGGTGGATGCTCGCCGATCCTAGGCGACTCAACCGGAAGTCGCACGATTCGCTCTGGCTCCGCCTTCTCGATGTGAAAAAAGTGCTCGAAGCGCGGGCGTACAACGCCGATGGCCGACTGAAGATCGGACTGGTCTCCGAATCACAACCCGATATCGCGGGGACCTACGTTCTCGAAGTCGACGACTCCCGCGCAACAGTCAGAAAGACCACAGAAAAACCCGATGTCGTGATGACGCCCGGCGACCTTTCAGCGCTCTTTCTTGGGGGCGCAACACCGGGCCCGCTGGTCGAAGCAGGCCGCATCGATGTCCTCACGACCGGTGCCCTGGCCAGGCTTCATGGCATGTTTGCCACCGATTCTGCGCCCTGGTGCGCACATTACTTCTAGGCGACTGGACCTTCACTCGAAGCTATGACCATTGAATACCGCCAGATCACCCGGGAAGAGCACCAGGCGTTTGGTGTCGCGATCGAGCAGGGGTTCGGCAGCCATTACGAGCCATCGGACGAACGACGCGAGATCGATGAGAAGGCCATAACGCCTGAAATGACGATAGTTGCGTTCGATGACGGGGCGATCGTCGGCACTTCGGCCGCTCAGCCGTTCGAATCGGCTTTGCCAGGCGGTGCCCTCGTCAAGAACGCCGGGGTGACCGCTATTATGGTCACAGCCACGCACCGGCGCCGCGGTATTTTGAGAGAAATGATGGGCAGACTACTGCGGCAGGAACGTGAGAAAGGGCAGCCGGTATCCTCGCTCTGGGCATCCGAGAGCATCATCTATGGCCGCTACGGGTTCGGAATGTCGATCCAGCACGAAAACTACCTGATCGACACCCGGCAGGCTGCCTTCAAGCATGTGCCAGAAATCCCCGGCAACATCAGGTTCGTCGATCGGGAAGAGGCCCGAAAAGTAATGCCAGTTGCCTGGGATGCGGCCGTCCAATCACGCGTCGGGATTCCGCGCAGGAGCGACGTATTCTGGGACGGTGCGATCCTGGCGTTCGGCGAAGCGAGTCGGGGCTGGAGCAAACCATTTATCGTCATTTATGAAGAGGATGGAAAGCCGCTCGGATATGCCAGGTACCAGGTGAAAGAACTCCATGTCTTCGGCGAGCAGGTACACGGGCTGATCAACGCCGACGATGTAATTCACAGCTCTCCAGCGTCACACGCGGCCCTGTGGAACCACCTGCTGAATATCGACCTCTACGACACCCTGAGCACATGGCGGTCGCCAGCGGACGACAGCCTGCCGTGGATGCTCGTCGACCCGCGTCAGCTCGAACGCAAACCCTACGACGCCGTGTGGTACCGGCTGCTCGATGTAGCGGAAGCGCTTGCTGCGCGCACCTACCTCGCCGAGGGCAGCCTGGTTATCGAGGTCGAGGACGCGTTCATTCCCGAATATGGTGGCCGGTTCGAATTGACGGGCGGACCCGACGGGGCGAAGTGTGTTGCGACTAAAAAGTCACCCGACATCACGCTCCCGACCACGTCGCTTGCGGCAATCTACCTCGGCGGTGCAAAGCTGATGGACCTGGACCGCGCAGGTTGCGTCGAGGAAAACACCGAGGGTTCGATCGCACTCGCCGACGCCATGTTCGCAACAACAAGGGCGCCATGGTGCCCCTTGATGTTCTGAGGAGCCAGGGGTGAATGGCTCAAATCCCCTCTCCCTGCGAGGGAGACAGGTGCTCCCTGGGCGCGGGTGTGAGTGGTTCCTAAGACATAAAAAAACCGCCATTCGCGAATCCCTACCCACCACTTAACAAGTCGCAACCCACCCTCTAACTCTCTCCCTGCCAGGGAGGGAGGATAAGACCCTTCTGCCAGCACCCCGGACGTGTGCCGGGGCGCCCGGATAATCCTGGCTCCTTCTTTTCACCGATAACGCGCGGTCAAATCCCCCCGGAATCCTGAATCACCCCTAAAATGCGAACAGTTTGATCGGAGTTCCAATGCCTACTTTCACACCTGCACATCTTGGAAAATGGGAATCGCTCTTCACCGACCTCGTGACCGGCGAGGGTTCGGCGCTTACAGAGGACGGCACGTGGATGCTCGGTGAAAAGCCGGGACTGGTGTGCGTTTTCGAAGACTCCGAGCCGCTTTTCATCGAAGCCTCGAAGAACATCGCCAAAACGCTCCAGTGCTACACAAAGGGCGGAACAGAGTGTGATTTCCGCACGATGGTCGGCATTTTCGAAATGGGCGCAGCACAGAAGAACGCTGCCCGGCGGGCAAAGTCGGGTCCCCTCGCCCAGCGGATTACCAAGCGCGTCGAAAAGTTTCGATACCGCGTCGCTCCGGCGCCCGCGAAACTGTCACCCCAGCTGGCCGACGCATTCAACGTGGTCGCCGACACCCGTTACGCAGGTCCAAGTGCCGTGGCCAACCGGGCCCTCGACGCATTGCCGCAGTAGGTTGTTCGCAGGCAAACCGGGACTCACGACCTCATCTGATTGGTGGGCATGGGGAGCTTGTGTGGAGAGGGGGCTTGTTTGCAGACCGGCCTGCTACAAATCTTGAAACATGGTTCGTCGAAGGCGGTTCTGCCGTAGAGATGCTCTACGAATTCAAACAGCCTGGACTCTACGCATACGTCAACCACAACCTGATCGAGGCGATAATACTCGGCGCGACGGCCCACATAAACGTCGAGGGGGAGTGGGACAACAACCTGATGGAGCAAATCAAAAATCCCGGTCCCATTAATTGAGGTTCTGCCTGGCCGACTAGACCTGGCCTTGCCCGACGGTTCCCGCCCCGGGCGAGGCAGGCCGGGCGCAGACGGAAAGGCTGGCCACTCCACGAACAGCTAACTCGAAAACGGCTCGGGCCGCCCGAGATAGTACCCCTGTGCGTACTCGATTCCGCACTCGGCAAGGAACTCCATTGTCGCTTCGTCCTGCACAAACTCCGCGATGACCTCGACACCAATATCGTGAGCCAGCTTTGCCAGGGCCGAGACGAACTCCCGGTCCGCCTCACTTTCAGCGAGGTCTTTCACCAGGATGCCGTCCAGCTTCAGATATTCGAACCTGAGTTCCCTCACCTTCGCCAACGAAGTCGCCCCGCTCCCAAAATCGTCAATCGCCAGCTTGAACCCGGCATCGTGCAACGCTTCGGCCATGTCTGCTGCAAAGCTATCGTCCTGCATGGCCGCAGTTTCAGTGATCTCCACGGTGATCGCCTCATGCGGCACGCTGTGTGAATCGGCCTGTTCACACAGATAGCTCGCGATCTCGCGGCCAACCGACCGGCCCGATACGTTGATAGCCAGGTGCAACGGCTCCTCGACGTCGCTGCGAGATCTCCATGTCTCCATCGCCCGCGCCACAACCCACCGGTCGATCTGTTGCACAAGGTTTAGCGACTCTGCCTGCGGGATGAACTCTATGGGCGAGCGCAACGAACCGTCTTCGTTCACCATGCGGATCAGCACTTCGCTATGGCCGAGCGACCTGTCGGCCACCGAGACGATCGGCTGGCTGAACAACTGGAACCGGTCGTCGGCCAGCGCGTCCAGGATCATTGAAGTGGTCTTCTGCAAGCTGGCCGACGAGTCTCCTGCGTCCTCACCCGGATCATATAAATGAGTCGAGTTACGGCCCAGCCTCTGCGCATTCCGTACCGCCTCATCGAGGAACACCGTAATCCGGTCGGCACTGGCACTTCCGCCTGCCCCCACGCCCACCTCTGCCTCGGGTTCGGAGACCGGCAGCATAACAATGCCAGCAGTGCCCGATACATGGACGCGCTCGTCGCCAGCGGTAACGGAACTATCGAGAATCGAGCGCAGCAACGATCCGGCATTGGTCAGGGCAGTGTCGGAGTCGACGCCGCGAAGTACAAAACTAAATTCTTCGTCTCCGGTCCGGCAAGACATTGTTGAGGATGGCAGATTCATGCGCATGGTTTCGGCGATCTCGCGCAGTAACTGGTTTCCGATTTCGTAACCGTGGGCGTTGCTGATGTGCTGGAATCCGTCCAGGGCGACCTTCACCGCAGCGCTGGACTCACCGAGACTGGATGCAAGGACCTGCTCGACCTGGAGTGAAGTCCTGAACAGGCCCAGGTTCCCAAGGTTGGTCATCTCATCGGAGAACTCAGGGGTCACTCGGTCGGCGTAGCCCGCTTCGTCCCCGGGGTCAGTGGCTCCAAGGCGACCCGACAATGCGATGAACCTGCCGACAAGCGGCTTCATGCCAAGCTCGACAGCGATGGCAATTCCCCGGTCCCTGAGCGCGATCGCTTTTTCGCGATCACCGGGTTCGTCGGAATCGAGTAGCGTCCCGGCATAGTCGTGGCAGGTCCAGGCCACTTCCATTCGGTAACCCGCATTGCCCGTAAATTCGAGAGCGGCTTCGAAGTGAGCAGCTACCTCATCACGCATCCCGCCGGCATGTGCCAGCAAGCCCAGCAAACGGTCTCCACTGAGCGGAAATGCCCAGCCGGCCAGGATCCCACGCAGGTGCTGAAGATGCTGGTAATACCTCGCGGCAACCTCGGCGTCGTCAGTCACAACCGCCGCCAGGCCGATAGCCACTGCAGCGTTCGCCTGCACAAAGGGATTTATTTTCGGCTCGGTAAGAATCGAACGGGCCATTTCGCCAGCCCTGACCGCATCGGCCGACCGGTCCATCAGTTGAGCCGCCAGCGCCAGGAAGAAGGCGTTGTTGGACCGCTGAAGCAGGACCGGGCTCGTTTGCCCTTCCTCCAGCGACGCCTGGATGCGTTCGTCGACCCCCGCTCGTTTCTCGGTATGCCATGCGCCGATGCCAACCCCCAGGCGAATCACGGCGTCCTCGGGGTACTCCGTGTCCAGGACCTCGCCGAGTTCATCGACTTTCATCGCATCACCACGCAAAAGCGCAATAGTGTGCTGTGTCCAGGCAAAGCCCCACACCGATCCGTACCGCTGTTCCAGGCGCCTCTGCGCCTCCGTGTGCTCCCAACCCGCAACCGGATCGCCGAGGGTAACCAGCGCCGACGCTACGGCGAAGTGGCATGCTATTTCCTCGGTGGCCTGGCCCGTTTCACCAGCAATCTCGATAGCCCGGTTGCCAAACTCGATACCGTCCCGGAAATTCCCGGTGGAAACACGGCTCGCCATCAGACCCACGAGGGCACGGCACTCAAGCTGCTTGTCACCCGTGCGCTGTGCGATCTCTAGGGACCTCTCCAGGGCATCGAGTGACTTCGCAATGTCCTGTTCCTCAAGCCTGACAGCATCGCCATACTGCTTGAGCAGGTGACCCGCCTCAGTCGATTCCGGATCAACCATTTCGAGTGCACGGGAATACACCCTCGCAGTCCCATGGATCCAGAACTGCGTGAAGTCGCCTGACTGAACCGCAACGGTTACGGCCGATTGTGAATCTCCAAGTTCGTCGTAAATGTCGAACGCCTGCGCGGTCTTGTCCCACCCGCGCTGGATATCCGGGTATGTGAGGGACAGCAGTTCGGCCCGACCCAGACCCGCCAGGACCGTAGCCCGCTCGGCACCCGGAGCGCTTTCCGCGAGTGAATCGTGCGCCTGCTCAAAGTAAGACCGAGCTTCGATCCAGGCGTACGAAACCGCAGCCTTTTCGCCGGCAAGGCGAGCGTACAGGGCAACCTTCTCTTCGCCCACCACCGCCTCTGCCTCGGAACAGTGATGAGCAAGTTCAGCAACGTGTTCGCTCAAGTCGTTCGCGTAGAGCTCTTCGATCGCATTGACGATGCGGGCCTGGAGGCGGGCACGGCGACCGGTGGTCAGCTCCTCGGCGAGTGTTTGCTGGATCAGGGCATGGGTGAACTCGTAGCGATCCTTCGGACCTTGCGCTTCCCTGACCGCGCCGGTAGCGATCGCCTCTTCGATGAGGTCGAGCATCGCGTCGTCGGACAGCTCCTCGTTCACTGCAGCGAGAAGGTCGAAATCAAACACGCGCCCGATGACCGCCGCCGACCGCAGCACCACGTTGGATTCTTCCGAAAGATGGTTCAGCCGAACTCCGATCGCCTCACGGACTCCCTCTGGGATCCTGAAACTCACGTCATCGAGACTCCCACCCCTGCTAGCAGCCTCCTGAGCCAGGTCACGTGTCACCTCGCCAATGAAGAACGGGTTTCCTTCAGTGCGTTTATGAATCTCCTCGATCAGACCGGGCGGCGGCGTGATGTCCCCCACGGCCCCAACGAGATGCCCGACGGCGTCGCTTTCGAGGCCGCGTAATGAAATTCGCTGAAATCCGCGCATACGCGCCAGGGTGCCCAGCGTTTCGGAAAGCGGGTGTCGTCGTGACAGCTCCCCGTCGCGGTAACCCCCGATGATAAGCATCGGTCTTGTCGCTATCTCGCGGGCGACGAACTGCAGCAGGTCCAGCGAGGCGCGATCGGCCCAGTGCAGGTCGTCGAGCACGAGAACCAGTGGCTGCGACGCCGCAATGTCGTTCAGGAGTGTTGTGATCGAGTCGAACAGGCGAAAGCGCGCCAGCCTGGGTTCAACTTCGGGCGCCGGTTCGAGGTCAGGCAGCACATCGCCTATCTCTGGAATGATCTCCGCGATCACGGCGCTCCCGGCGTTCACCGCTTTCAATGTCGCCTCTGAGGGATCGATTAGCAGTGAACGGACCGCCTGGACCCACGGCCAGTAGGGCGGCGCTCCACCGCCCTCGTGACAGGCACCCCTTGCGACTCGCACGCCCTGCGCACGCGCAACTATCTCCAGCTCTTCGGTCAGGCGGGTCTTGCCGATGCCCGGCTCGCCCCCGAGCATCACGAGTCCGCCGCGACCGTCCGAAGCGCCATCAAGCGCGGTCGTCAGTTCGCCCATCTCGCGCCCGCGCCCGACGAAGGGGTCGTCAGCGGTGGCAGTCGGCATCAGTGGTGTCTCCAGGTTCACCCGAATTACGTCGGCATGATAAGCGAATTAGGTTACGGCAGCACAGCGTTTGCGCACCGGGTCGGCAGCGGTTCGCTCCGCGCGGTACCGACCGGTCAGCAAACGAGAACCACGAATGCAGGAGCGGCGATAGTCAATCCGTACCACTACTGAAACCGGCCGTAAGCGATTACGACGACCTGCGATCCGACACGACCGAGAACCCTCAGCTTTCAGCCCTCGGTTGTTATCGGCAGGTCGTCCCGGTTGCCCCATTCGTGCCACGAGCCGTCGTAGACTTTCACACTTTCGTACCCGAGGAGTTCGTGGAGCACAAACCACGAGTGCGAGGCGCGGACCCCGGACTGGCACATCGTGAAAACGACAATGTCGCCCTCGATTCCTTCGCCTTCGTAAAGTAACCGCAGCTCAGATACCGGCAGAAATTCCCCATCCGCGTTTACCGTACGGTTCCAGTTGACATTGACTGCTCCCGGGACGTGACCGACAAAGTCCGACCGGACATCCTCACCGGCGTATTCCTCGGGCGTGCGTACGTCACAAACGATCTTTGCCGGATCATTGATCGCAATCACCACTTCTTCCCAGCTTGCGATCAGGCTGGTATTCGGCGCGTCTTTAAAAATGTATGTGGAAGCAGCAGGTGTGACCGGTGTTGTCGAGGTATCGAAACCGCTGGCGCTCCAGTGCGCCCACGCGCCGTCGAGGAGCCGGGTGTCGCCATGACCGTAGACATCCATGGCCCAGAGTGCCCGGGCCGACCACAGGCTGGTCGACCCGTCATAGAAAACGACGGTTGAACCGGCATCGACGCCCAGTTCCGAAAGCGCAGAGGCAACGTGACCGGCAGCCGGCAGCATCCCCGGAACACCATTCTCATCCACTTCCTGGAAGGTCGGTTTCGCCGCCAGCTGTACGGCACCCGGAATGTGACCGGCTGCGTAGTCTCCCTCGCCCCGGAGGTCGACTATCACGATGCTGTCGTCACCAAGGTTGTTGCTCAACCAGTCGGCGGAGACGAGTCGACCGGGATTTGCATACCCGCTTGTGTCACACGCACCCACACGTTCTGAATTCGACTAACCCGGCGTCATTTCGTCAGATGTACAGGCCGCGAATACTGCGGTAGCTGCAAACAACGCCGTAATGGCTACCAATCGCAGTAACTTAATTCGAACGGTCACACTGCTTCTCCCGGTGGAATTGTCTTCAGTCGAGCGCGGGCGCGATATAAGGATTTTGATTGCCAGTTCGCCCGGACCCGGGTGTCGTCAGCCAACAATCCGTCTTC
>JASLNQ010000480.1 GCA_030745955.1 Dehalococcoidia bacterium
CCGAGGTCCCTCCACTTCGCTTCGCTGCGGTCGGGAAATGGGGGTTGTGCTCCTGAACTTGAGTAATTGTTTTTCAGCTTCAACTCGATTTCCCAAGCGAAGTCATCGGAGTCGAGGGACCCGGGGCGGGGTCGCGGCCTGCGCGAGTAGGCGGCATAGGTGCCAGCTATGTCGCCCGGTGAATCCACCGAGGTCCCTCCGCTTCGCTGCGCTGCGGTCGGGAAATGGGGGTTGTGCTCGTGAACTTGAGGAATTGTTTTTCAGCTTCAACTCGATTTCCCGAGCGGAGTCATCGGAGTCGAGGGACCCGGGGTGGGGACGCGCGGTCTCCGTGGGGGCTGGTGAAGGCGGGTTTGCGTTCGCTGATGGTGTTGCGCGCGTCTTGCGGAATCACCCACACCCTAACCCTGCTAGGGAGATGGGACCCACGCACACAGGCACCCGGCCTACGGCACGTCCATGCGGCGTAGCCGGCGGACCGATAGCAGCAGGAATATCGCGAAAACGGCCACCGACGCCCCGATCGCAACCTCGAAGCTCAGGTTTTCGGAAGCTGC
>JASLNQ010000481.1 GCA_030745955.1 Dehalococcoidia bacterium
GTCCCGGCCGAGCACCACCACGACGAAACCGTCACGGGCCAGCAGCCGGCGCTCAACGATAACGTTGCCGTGCTCGTCCCATTTTCCGTAGCCATGGATGAAGACGTGTCCGGCGGGGATTTGCTCCACCACTTCCGCCGTGTCACCGGTCAGGCGCAGCACGTCGCCGTCCTGCAGCAAGAAGGCGTCGTCCGGGTGCACGCCGTGTTCGATCGCGAGATCAACGTGCGCCCGCAGCATCCGGTACTCGCCGTGGATCGGCACAAAGTGCCTTGGCTGCAGCAGATTGTGTACCGCCCGCAACTCCTCGCGGGCCGCGTGGCCGTGTACATGGACGTTCCGGGTGTTGTGGGTGACAACGTGCGCCCCTTGCTCCACGAGGTCGTTGATCAGGTTACTGACCGATGTTTCGTTGCCGGGGATCGGCGTGGCGGAGATTATGACGGTGTCGCCCTTCCGGATATCGACATCGTTGTGCGTCCCGGCGGCCATGCGGGCGAGTGCCGATTGCGGCTCTCCCTGCGCACCGGTGTTCATGTAGACGACCCGGTGGCC
>JASLNQ010000482.1 GCA_030745955.1 Dehalococcoidia bacterium
TTGACACCCTCCAAGCGGACGTGATTGGGTACCAATAGGGTACCAAATCCATTTTTTACCAGAAGTGGGCCTCTCAAATTCCGCAGAAACCCTGGTGCCGCAGGGAGGATTTGAACCCCCGACCTACTGATTACGAATCTCCGGGATATGTCAATTCCAGGCATCACTATAGCCAACAAAGCGCAGAAATCAGCCATAATGTGGATTGCCGGGTTGCCTGCGATCAACGCTGCGTGGTACCTTGGTGGTACCTCAGAGCAAAGCGAGTCTACATCCTTGCGCCGCAAATTGACCAAACAGATCATTGCCTCGACTCAACCCCAGAACCGCGAGGTCATCATTTGGGACAGTGATGTTCCTGGGCTTGGCTTTCGCGTCACGCCGGGCGGTGCAAAGTCGTTCATCCTCAAGACAAGGATCGACGGCGGGCGTTCAGCACCAATAAGAAAGCCCACGCTGGGCAAGGTGGGCGGCCTAACCCTTGATCAAGCGAGAACCAAGGGACGGGCCTGGAAGGCGTTGGCGGCAGACGGGATTGATCCT
>JASLNQ010000483.1 GCA_030745955.1 Dehalococcoidia bacterium
AACTTCATCGGCAAGGACATCGAAGCCCACACCGCCCAGTCGGCTGACCACTCCCCTGAAGCACCGGTCGACCACCTCGTCGCCGAGGCCGATGGCCTCAAAGATCTGGGCTCCCGTATAGGAGGCAACCGTGGAGATGCCCATCTTGGACATCACCTTCAGGATCCCCTTGTCGCATGCCCGGATGAAGTTCTGTCTTGCTGCCTCCGGGGTCAGGGTCGCAGGCAGCCCGTGTGCTCCCGTGGCGAGCATCAGGTCGATTGACTCGAACGCCACATACGGACAGACGCCACCTGCGCCGAAGCCGAGGAGCAGGGCAACGTGGTGAACCTCGCGGGCATCTCCACTCTCGACCACAAGGCCCACAAGTGTCCGTGTCTTCTCGGATATCAGGTGGTGGTGGACTGCTCCGGTGGCCAGAAGGGAGGGAACTGGCGCCATTTCGACGTTGGTGCCACGATCACTGATGACGATTACGTTGGCACCGCTGCGGATTGCCGTAGATGCCTCGCCTGCAAGACGTTCGAGCGCCCGGGT
>JASLNQ010000484.1 GCA_030745955.1 Dehalococcoidia bacterium
CGGCGCCGATGCTGTTCGCTGTCGGTGTCGTCTCCATGTTCACCATCGGCGGCCTCTCGGGCGTCACGCACGCCATCTCGCCAGCAGACACCCAACAGACCGACACCTACTACATCGTCGCCCACTTCCACTACGTCATCTTCGGTGGAATCGTCTTCGGCCTGTTCGCCGGCCTCTACTTCTGGTGGCCGAAGGTGTTCGGCCACATGCTCAGCGACGGGGTCGGCAAGGTGAACTTCTGGGTGATGCTGGTCGGGTTCAACCTGACCTTCGGGCCGATGCACGTGCTGGGCCTTCAAGGCATGTCCCGGCGCATCGACAGCTACAGCCCCGGCTTCGGATTCGAACTCTGGAACATGGTTTCGACCATCGGCTCGTTCCTGATCGCCCTGAGCATCGCCATCTTTGTCGTCAACGTGATCATGTCGGCGATGAAGGCCAGGGGACAGGCTCCCTGTGGGCCAGATCCGTGGGATGCACGCAGCCTCGAGTGGCTCACGCCCAACCCGACCCCGGTCCACAACTTTGACGAGGTCC
>JASLNQ010000485.1 GCA_030745955.1 Dehalococcoidia bacterium
TACTGTTTTCATGATATGAACAGGGTTTAAACGTATCTAGTTTTCAATCGGAACAATATCAGGCTCTACGCTGAGTGGATCGCCAGGAAAAAATTCTCGCCATGGTTCGAATTGTTCAACGAAAGTGCGGCCTTCTTCCATTGATCCCAATCCTTTGACTGCGCGTCCAGGATCGTCACCGGTTGTTTTGGCAAGGGCTTCGATACCGCGTTTGGTATCACGAACTCCTCCAACAGAGAAAGTATCGCCTTCGTCATTTTCAACTATTAGATCAATTCCTTTTTTCTTCTGCTTCCAGTACAGCCTCATGTAGACGCTCTCGATCCGATTTTGGTGAAGTATTTGCTGCTCATATTCTACGGTGAACTACACCGTTATGGGCATGGTTGAGTCTGTTGAAATCTAACAATCTACAGATATAGATGCTCGCTCTAATATTTTTTAGAGGATCCAATGGAACAATATCCGAAATTAAACTTTTTTATCAGCTCCGCTTAATGTTTCGTAAGTAGAGGCAAGGCGTAGTCGAGAATAGC
>JASLNQ010000486.1 GCA_030745955.1 Dehalococcoidia bacterium
TACCGGGAAGACAAAATAGTGAATTCGAACATGATCATCGGGCTGACCAATGAGGTGGTGGATCTCATCGGGGAATTCGCAGAGTTGGGGGCCGAAGAGATGCAATTTGAGCACTTCAACTTCGGCTCCGACGAGTGGCCGGAGTACCTTGCCAGCGAGATCGCGCCACAGGTGGCGGAATTGTAGCTATCCACGGGCGTCTCGAGTCTGGCGAGACGAAGATCCACATCACCGGAACCAACGCATGTTCTGGAGGGAATCGAATAAATGGACTACAAGCCCTTTGGCCGCACCGGCGTAAACGTCAGCCCGCTCGTGCTTGGCTGCATGATGTTCGGCCAGAAGACGGAACTCGACGAGACAAAGCGCATCGTGGATTGTGCGCTTGATGCCGGGATCAACTTCCTGGACACCGCCAACGTGTACGGGGCCGGCCGGAGCGAAGAGTTCACCGGAGAGGCGCTGTCCAGGGACGGCAAACGTGATCGGGTCTTCCTCGCCACCAAAGTTCACCAGCGCATGTCGCCCGAC
>JASLNQ010000487.1 GCA_030745955.1 Dehalococcoidia bacterium
TCGACCGGATCGGGATTCCGCGGGCGCGCTGGGATTGGCTGACCGGTGCTCACGTCCGCGACCAC
The DNA here is from genome assembly GCA_030745955.1 of Dehalococcoidia bacterium. Next base: position 66 of record JASLNQ010000487.1, read on the forward strand.
AAGTATCTGTATCCGACCATTCCAGACGCCTACACCTATCTCGACCCGCCCTATGAAATCGGCGGTATCCCCGTGCGCAGCGCGCCGGGCTGGGTGGTGATCAGCGCCTCGGACCTGGCCCGCTTTGGCCATCTCAACGCCACCCGGGGCATGTGGCGCGGCGAGCGAATCATCGAGGCCGAATGGCTGCGCGGCCACGGCGGCGGCAACAAGAGCGGCGCCAGCGGCGAGAGCGAGCACTTTACCGCGCTGGGGGTGGTAACGACTGTGGGGATCGTGCACCAGCACAGCGTGGAGGCCGGGAGTTTTTTGCCCGCGGCAGTGTTTGCCGGGCCAGTGCGGGCCGGCCGCATGTAGGGCTGTTGCAGCGCAAGGTACGGCCGCCAAAATTGCTTGCAGCGGCCGTGCCCGCGCAGACAAAACCGCCCCGGTCCGGGCTGCAATGCGCCGGCCCGGGGCGTATT
>JASLNQ010000488.1 GCA_030745955.1 Dehalococcoidia bacterium
TGCCGCCGACGCCCCAGCCAAGCACGCCAAGACCGTCGATCATAGTCGTGTGAGAATCCGTGCCGATGCACGTGTCCGGGTAAGCCACACGCCCGTTCGGTCCCTCGTCTATCAACACGGACGGTGAAAGGAACTCAAGGTTCACCTGGTGCACGATACCCGCGCCCGGCGGGACGACCCGGAAATTATCGAACGCCTCCTGCGCCCACTTGAGCAGTAGATAACGTTCCTGGTTCCTCTCAAATTCGCGCTCGATGTTCATGGCAAGCGCGCCTTCCGTGGCGAAGTAGTCGACCTGCACCGAGTGGTCGATCACGAGATCGGTCCGGATGATGGGATTGACTACCGAGGGGTCTCCGCCTGATTCGGCAACGGTGTCGCGCATCGACGCCAGGTCCACTACGCATGGAACCCCGGTGAAGTCCTGCAGAACAACCCGGCCGGGCAGGTATGGGACCTCTTTTTCTGGCGTGGACGTGGAACTCCACGACGCCACCGTCTCGACGTCCGCTAACTCAGCCACCCCGCC
>JASLNQ010000489.1 GCA_030745955.1 Dehalococcoidia bacterium
ACCTACGGATATTAGATATGTCTTTGTAATCGACTTTGGATTCTTTACAAAAACACTGGCGCCTCCGCCTGCCTCCACGTCGAAATGTTGGGCGTGCACCTTGCGTTGTTCGTGAGCTTGTCATTTTTTACCTCGCGGAACGGACAGCGGAACCATCGGTCTTCATTACCGTACAACCCCGCATGGAAACTGCTACCAGGGCAGTTCCTCCACGTCTTCTGTTAGATTATTTTCATCAGGTTCTACAGAACCTGATCCTTGTGATGTGTAAGATTGTGCTTCCGTTGGAACACCCTCAGTGGTATTTGTCGCGTCTCCACTTGGTGAATCAAGAAAAACAACCTTAAATGCGCGCACTTCTAAGGACGTACGGGCCTCGCCAGAGCTACTAGTGTACTGACGCGTAGACAGTCTACCGTCAACAAAAACCCGACGACCCTTAGATAAATACTGATTTACCGACTCTGCCTGACGTTCCCATGCTGTAATAGTGAACCACTCAGTATCCTCTGTCCACT
>JASLNQ010000048.1 GCA_030745955.1 Dehalococcoidia bacterium
CGCCGGCAAGCGCGGGGGGAGTCTGCGGGAGGGCTGTTGGCTGCGAAACGGGAGCGGGCGTGGCTGCTGGACCGCTGCTGTCCGTCATACCAGCGCTGTAGTCGACCAGCGGCACGGGGGTGCTTGGGGTTGAGCCGTCTGCCGGTCCGCTGGGCTCTGAGGTGGGGGACGGTATCGCCAGTGGATCGGCACCGAACCTCAACCGCCAGGCATTCTCCGCTTCGTAGAGGGACCTGCCGTAAACCAGCTCGAAACCCGACTGCAACGGCTGCCCTCCGTTCATGGCTGCCAGGAAGTTTGCCATCGATACTGCGCCGTACTCCTCGACGAGATAACCCACGAAAGCACCCGCCTGTGGATAGAAGATGAACACGTCGCTGCGCTGGCCCGGGATAGCCTGCATGTTCCGCAGCGACAGGAGCTCGCCGGGATCGACGTTGGCGCGCAACCTGTTGTTTGAATTGCTCGACGATCCGGTTTCGAGGAACCTCGCCAGCCCTTCGTTCAGCCACGCCGGCAGTCCGCTCACCAGCGGGGATAAAACCGCCTCGTGTGTGTACAGGTGGGCCAGCTCATGAACGAATGTTGTTGGGTTCATCTGGCCCTGCACGAACAGCCGGTACTGGGGCTGGGCGAACCCGGCGAACAGGAGCTGTTCGGTCGCCGTCTGACTCACCGGCGGAAACGATGGCGTGGCGTCCCTGACCGAGGGGAACACGACGGCCTTGAAATCAGGAGTGTCCTCCACACCGAGCACAGCCCGGAAGTGCGAGATTCGCGAGTTCGTTTGCGCGATGAGGTTGTTCACACTGGAACTCGAGACGCCGTAGTAGACGACCGTATAGCCGTCACCGGTCGCACGCTGCCAGTCCTGTGCCGGGTCCAGGTACTCAATCGAGTCAGGCGAGCGCACCGACGCCACTTCCCGGTCCTGGTAGGTCACCTCGATCTCGACCTCGAATTCTGTCCCCGGCGGGTAGTACGAACCGGGGCCGGTCGGGATCTCGAAAGTTACCGATACCCCGTCGTCCACAACGTACGTCTCAGGGTAGGAGTACGACCACACAGTCGATCCGCCCCGGGGTCGGAACAGCGCCCGCACGGTCTCAACCATCTCAGCACCGGGTTTTACGTGGGCGTTGATGGTGATCTTGTCGCCGTAGTCGATCTCGGACACCTGGTGAACAAATTCGAGCGATCCCGGCCCCGCCGCTACCGCGCCCGGAGTCGCGGCGACAACACCCGCGAAGAGCAGTGCGACAAGAGCACCTGCGATCACCCGAACTGAGTTAGACAAAAGATAGGCCACGGATCAGAAATGTTCCCTTTCAGTAAAGATATACGCCAGATCGAACGGTCTGGTCTTGAGGCATACACCGGTTTTTGATCGGTGCGAACCCGTCGGAGGGGAACGAGCGAGCGCCGGTTGCCTCTGATGACCCGGAATTCACGTTGATCTCGGCGGTGCGTATGCAAGCCAACTCCGTTAACCTTGTCGCCAACTTTTCCAGTTCAATCGTTCACTTGACCCTGAATATCCGGGTGTCCTGCCTGGCTGGCCCTGCGCTGGTCTGAACAGGGGTGCTCACCAGCTCAGCGAAGGCGAAATATGCGTTACTACCAGTACATTGAGGGCGGTACACGGCACGTCGGTGTCGAAGACAACGGCGGGCAGGTCACCGATATCACCGCACTCAATCCCCGCGTCGGATCAACCCTGGATCTCCTCAAAGTTGCCTCGATCATCGATTCTGATATCGACTCGGTGACCCGGGGAATCCTCGATGCCAGCAAAGCCGCACCTACGGTCTCGGCAGCCGAACTCCTTGACGGCGCGGCATCCGGCAGCAACGGCATCAGCCTCCTGCCACCGATCGACGCCCCCGAAGTCTGGGCTTTTGGGGTGACATACATGGACTCGATGCGGGAGCGGCAGGCCGAAAGCGGATCACCCGATGTATACGCCAAGGTCTACGACGCCGAACGACCCGAAGCCTTTTTCAAGTCAACGTTCGACCGGTTACAGTCGCCTTTCGCAGAAGTCGGCATACGGGCCGACTCTACCTGGGACGTCCCGGAACCGGAACTCGCGTTCGTCACATTTGGTGGCAAGATCGTCGGCTACACGGCCGGAAACGATATGAGCAGCCGCTCTATCGAGGGTGAAAATCCCCTGTACCTGCCGCAGGCAAAGGTTTATGACAAGTCGGCTTCGCTCGGTCCAGCCCTTGCTACACCGGAAACTGTCGGCGATCCGCAGAAACTTGCCGTGGCGCTGGTTATCGAGCGCGACGGCAAGCAGGCGTTCAAGGGCGAGGCGAGCACCAGCGAGATGAAGCGCGACTGCGCTTATCTTGCAGACTGGTTGGTCCGTCATAACGCGGTGCCGGACGGCACGACAGCGATGACCGGCACCGGCACCATTCCACCTCCCGAGTTCACGCTTGCAGCTGGCGATGTCATCAGCGTTACTATCGAGTCGATCGGCACCCTCGCGAACACTGTCGTTGTCGTGTAGGGGCCCGGTCGTGAGACGACTCGGTGCAGTGGTCGTGCTGTCGCTGGCGCTGGCGGTCGTGATCGGAGCGTGCGGGGACGCTGGCTTCGGTGCGGAACCTAAACCGACACTGGCTCCTACCAGTGTCGAACCTACGTTCATTCGGATCGCCGTGACACCGCATACGACCGAAACGCCGATTCCAACTGTGCCGCCGACCCCGACGCGCGAGCCAGGCAAAAAAGATTCTTCTGAACCGGTATTTCCGGATGAGCTCGATCCGGAACTCACCGATGTGCGGCCGGACGATGAAGCAATTTTCGCCGGCTGGACCGAGTATCTGAACAACACGTCAGCGAGCTATGAGGGGGATCCCACGAGCTGGCATATGTGCATGGGTGGCGTAGTGCTGAACGATGCCGGGGTCGACCAGATCCGGCAGAACTGGAGGGTGGAACGTTCTCCGGCTATCTCCCGCCAGGACTGGGGGACAGTGTCGGTGATGGTCGACATCATCTCCGGAAGGTGGGAAGGCAGGCAGTTCCCGCTGCTCACCCTGACCCGCAGACTCGGAAAAATAATGAGGATCAGCACCAATAATCCCGGCGAGGTGGAGATCAAGCGCAGCAAGCCGTGCCTGGCGTTGTAAGGAGGGCATCGCAGTTCCAGCACCGTGTCCCGGCCGGTGAAGCGGAACCGGGTGAACAAAGCCTTGAAAAAAGGCCCGGCTCCGCAAGTGCAGCGTAATATGTGCACCATTGTTTGACCATAGGGACACGAACAAGTAAGACCGGAGCGTTACTTGGCGATTGAGAGTCAACCGAAAGAAACCACTGAGTCGGGCCCAGAAAATGCCGGGACGAGTTCCGGCGTTTCGCCCGTTCAGCAGTTGGCGACTGGCATGCGGGAGTCGGTCCAGCGGGTGATCGTCGGTAAATCCGAGACCATCGATCTCGCCATACTGGCGCTGCTCTGCCGCGGACACGTGTTGCTTGAAGATGTCCCGGGCACCGGCAAGACCACCCTGGCGAAGGCGCTCGCCGCATCCCTCGACTGCCAGTTCGGGCGTATCCAGTTCACTCCCGACCTTGTGCCCGCCGATGTCCTTGGTGTCAACTTCTACAACGCAGCGAAGAGCGAATTTGAGTTCAGGCCGGGTCCGGTGTTCTCCCAAATCCTGCTGGCCGATGAGATCAACCGCGCCACCCCGCGTACACAGTCGGCCCTCCTCGAAGCCATGCAAGAACGCCAGGCTTCGATCGACGGGGTAACAACGCCGCTCCCCGAGCCTTTCATGGTCATGGCAACTCTGAATCCGGTCGAAATGGAAGGTACATTTCCGCTTCCCGAAGCACAGCTCGACCGCTTCATGGTGAGGGTATCCCTCGGGTATCCCGACCGCGATGAAGAGTCCTCGATGCTTGACCGGTTCCGGGCGGGCGAAGACCCTGAGGCAATCCAGCCATCGGCAACCGCCGACGAGGTTATCGCAGCCCGCAAAATGGTCGACGAGGTATCTGTCGACGACACGGTCCGCGACTATCTGCTTGAAATAATCGCAAAGACCCGCGACAGCACAAACCTCCGACTCGGCGCCAGCCCGCGTGCCTCGCTCGCGCTCCAGCACGCAGCGCAGGGTAGGGCCGCGATGAACGGTCGGTCTTACGTGCTGCCCGACGACGTCAAGGAGCTTGCTGTCCCTGTGCTCGCGCACCGCCTGCTGGCCGAAACGAGCACCCAGCTCCGTGGCCAGCCTACGGCCCAGATCGTCAGCGAAATCGTCGGTTCGACCCCCGTTCCCATCGAGCGCGAATAGGTGGGCATGTACTCGGTCTGGATGACCAGGGGACTTGAGGCGAGTTATCGACGTCCCGTCCTGATTGCGTCCCGGGCTACGGCCATGAACCCCCTTGGCGAGATCTTCGTCCTCCTGCTCATTGGGGTCGCCATTGTTGGCGCGGTGGCCGGGGAGCCACTCGTTGCCGCACTGGGCGCGCTGGCATTTGTCATCGCGCTGGCATCGCGAGTCTGGGCAGCCCTCTCACTGGAGGAAATCACCATCGACCGGACAGTTGTCGTCGATCACGCATTCCAGAACGACGATATCGAAATCACCTTCACGATCGAAAACAGGAAGCCGCTGCCGGTTCCCTGGCTTGAGATCAACGAGTACGTCCCGCGCGGCCTGCTGGTCGAAGGCCGGAACTTTGTAGAGCAAGCGTATCTCGGTGGGGCGGAGATGAACGTCTCGACCTCACTCGGCGCGTACGAACGGATAAGGATCAAACGCAAGCTGAAGGCAATGTCCCGGGGCACGTACAAGCTCGGGAAGACAAAGCTGCGCAGCGGCGATCTCTTTGGGTTATACCCCGCAGAGGCCTCGCTCGAGTACACGCCGTGGTCGATCTACGTCTATCCGAATATCAAGGCGCTGCCGGGTTTCTCTTTGCCCGCACGGCGTCCGATCGGTGATTCGTTGTCACGAAAACGGTCCTGGGACGACCCATCCCGGCCCGCCGGTGTCCGAGAGTACCGCCCGGGTGATCCGATCAAGAGCATCGATTGGAAAACGACGGCCCGCCGCGGCGAGATGTTCGTTCGCCAGTTCGACCCGAGCGTTTCCGAGCACGCCGTGATATTCGCCGAGGCCGTTACGACCGAGGTCCCGTGGGAGGGCTACAGGTCGGACGTACTTGAGGGGACGATGGTAGCCGCTGCTTCGATCTCGAACCACGCCCTCGATATCGGTTACAAAGTCGGCCTGGTTACCAACGGGATCACCTCACTCCGGGCATCGCACGGAGTGGTCCCACCGAGTTCCGGGACATCGCAACTGACCACGATTCTTGAATCTCTTGCCATGGTCCACCCCATCGCGATCCGGACGCTGGAAGAGCTGGCACGCGGTCGCCGAGGCGCAATTCCATCCGGCTCGACCCTGATTCACATCGGTGGCATATACCACCCACGCACTATGAACTATCTCAGGGGGCTCGCCCGGACCGGGCATCCCGTCATCATCGTGCACATCGGTCGTGAAGCGCCACCGAACTTTCCCGAGTTCGAGGTCCGTGATGGCCGCGCACTGTTCCTCGAGACGCCGGAGTCCCGTGAAGCCCAGCGCGAAAACGAGTACAGCCGCCCGCCAAAAGACGATACAAACTGGGATGACATGCATGTGTCGAGCGCTTCTAGCTCCACCTCGCGTGGTTCACAGAGGACCTGGTAGTGCGAAATCCCGCAGTCATCTCATATATGGCCCTCGTCGTCGTTGAGAGCATCTGGTGGTTTGCGATCCTGGCCGTTCTCGGTGCACTGCTGGGACTCGGCGGTTCCCCGATCCCCTGGTTTGTGCTGCTCGTTCTTTTCGGGCTGGGCGCGTTTTCAGCCTGGATTTTTGGTGGGGCCAGGGGAAACGCCACGACCATCGCCCTTCTGCAGGCCGGCGTGGCCCTGGTTGCGGTGTACCTCGCGATCGGCTCGGCAACGGTCGGCGATACGTGGTCGCTCAAAATTGCCTGGCCGGTCGACATGTTTGGTGCTACCTACGACACAGAGGGAGTGGTGGATATTGTCTTTGCCCTGATAGTTGCCCCGATGATCTGGTACCGGGCACAAAAGCTGATCGCCGATTGGGCAGTGGCCGGCAGGCTTCATCGAGCGTTTAAAGTTGGAACCGTCGTCATGGCAATCGGCCTGATGACCGAGGTGAGTGTTGGATTCGACATCGGGATTACCCGGTTGCTGATCCCGTTCTTCGGTGCGTCGTTGGTCGGGCTGGCGGCAGCACGCCTGCCGCAAACCGACGACACAGGCGATGCCTCGTGGCCGATGGTCATCGGAATTTCTGTCCTTGGAATCCTCGGAGTCGGTGTCGTCGGCGGACTCATCGTGGGTCGGTACGGGGACATAGGTGTGCGGGGCCTGCTGGGTCTGTGGAGCGGATTTGTCGACGCAGTGCTCTGGGTTTTGCGCTGGCCGATCGAGCTGGTCATAAGGGGGTTGTGGGCGTTCATTCTCTGGCTGAGAAATGTCTTCGGTGGCGAACCAACTGAACCGGAAGAAATCGGTGCCGCCGCACCGGAACAGTCGGAACTGGTCCCCGCTGCAGATCAGGTGGAAAAGGCCACCGAATTCACCCTCACCGCGCTGCGTTGGCCGCTATCGATATTGCTAATCGTGGTCCTGTTCTTTGTCCTTGTTTTTGCCTACCGTCGCTTCATGCGCCGGTCTGACGACAAAGATGAACTCGACCGAGAGTCGATCCGTGGCGATGCCGACGCCCGGGCCGACATGCTAAAGCTGCTTTCGAACCTGTTACCCAAATGGTTGAGGCGTGGGGAGCAGCGCGCTCTCTGGAAATGGCCGGAAGGCGAACGGGGTGTAGCGGAGGCCTTCCTCCTCTACTTCGACACCCTTGCGCACGCAATAAAACGTGGAATGGTGTTCGACCCGAACGTCACTCCTAACGAGCGGACGCCGGCGCTCGCGGTGTTCCTGCCAGGTGCACCTGTCGACGCGGTCACGAGCCGGTTTAACGCGGCCTGCTATGGTAGTCAACCGGCCGACCTCAGCGAGCTAAACGACCTTCGGCGGGCCATAGAAAGCGCGGCGCAAAAACCCCGCCCCGGCGAGGATCAGTAGTTCGGAAGTGCGCGCCAATCCCCTCTTCCTGTGAGGGAGACGGGTGCCCCATGGGCGCGGCGTGGGTGAAAGTCCAGGTGTGCCAGCACCGAGCCCGCGCGAGCACCGCGAACCCCACCCCGGGTCCCCCGGCCCGGATGACTGCGCTCGGGGGCGTGGACGGTCACCCGCGAAACTCGCGCCCACACCCGGCACCTCAATCCGATGGCGGTTCGGGCAGCGTGATCACCCGAAGCAGGTTGGTGGTGCCCGGGATTCCAATCGGCAATCCCATCACCGTCACGACCACATCACCCTCTCTCGCGATCCCACTTTCCAGGGCCAGTTCCGATCCCGCTTGAAACATGTCCTGGACCGTGTCGAACCTCTGTGCGATGACCGGGATCACCCCCCAGCGGAGCGACAGTTTCGCACCGGCCCGAAAATCAGGACTGCACGCAAAAAGCGGTCTTGACGGGCGATAGGCCGCCACCCGCCCTGCAGTGCTACCGGATTCGGTGAACGCAACTATTGCCCTGGCGTTCAGGCTGGTGGCCGCCACCACGGCCCCGTCTGCAATTGCATCGTCGACATCGAGCCCGCCCTTCAAGGCTGCAGCCCGGCGGCGTTCGGCCAGCATCGGATACTCGAGATACGACTCGGCCCTTTTGGCGATGCGCGCCATGGCGTTTACCGACCGGAACGGGTACTTCCCGATGGAGGTTTCGCCCGAGAGCATGATCGCATCAGTCCCGTCCCTGATCGCGTTGTACACGTCGGTCGCCTCGGCGCGGGTGGGCGAAGGCTGCTCGATCATCGATTCAAGCATTTGCGTGGCGGTAATGACCGGCTTTCCGATCTCGTTGGCCATTCGAATGATTTGCTTCTGGACGCTCGGCACCCGCTCGAACGGCAGTTCAACGCCCAGGTCGCCACGGGCCACCATCACGGCGTCGGACTCCTCGAGTATCCCGGCAAGGTTGTCGACAGCCTACTGGATCTCGATTTTGGCGACCAGCTGTAGATTTTTGCCGACCTTTTCCAGCCGGGTGCGTACCCGCTGCACGTCGCTGGTATCGCGAACATACGAAAGGCCGACAAAATCGATGTCCGACGCTTCGACGAACTTAAGGGCTTCTTCGGTTTCAGGAGTGAAGTAGTCGAGGGTCGACGTGTTGCCCGGTGCAGTTACCGCCCTGTTGGGTTTCATCGCACCGCCCAGGGTTACCCGGCAGCTTATGTCAGTCCCCTCAATGCTCTCGACTCGCAGTTCGACGGCCCCTTCGTCGATCAGTATCCGCGAGCCCTGCGATACGTCTGCGTGCAGACCTACCGGCCAGACATTGGCGCGCTCAGAGCTGCCCGCACACGGCTCGACCTGGAGAACTATGGTCTGACCGGTCGAAAGTGAAATTGCCTCCCGGACCATCTCTCCGACACGGTACTTCGGGCCCGGGAGGTCGGCGAGTATCCCTACCGGCGCACCCATCTCGCTCGCGGCGTCCCGCAGCATCTTGACATAGGCGCTGTGGTCATCAGGTGATCCATGGCTGAGGTTCAACCTCCCGACCGACATCCCCGAACGGATCAGTCGCTTTATTCGCGATGGCGTCCCGGTCGCCGGCCCGATTGTGCAGACGATGCGAGTGCGGGCACGGCGTTTCAGAAACGGTTGAAGGAAATAGGAACTTGTGGGGTCGGGCAAGCGATACTCCGGAAGATCAGGGAAGGCGGTCAACCACCGTCGTGGTCTGTACCGAGGATACACACTCCAGGCGGCCTGGAACCCGTCTCGTGGACGGCGACGGCACCATGCAGATTTGACACCATATTTCACAGGTCTACCATTCACTGGAGAGTCCGGCACCCATCCGACCATCGCTAATCCCAGGATCGCTACGTGACAATCGCAAAATCGCTACTATCGCTTCAAGAAACGGACCAGGCTCTCGCACTGAGGCGCCGCGACTATCGAGAGGTTGAGACCGAACTCAAATCGGAAGGCGGGCTCCCCGATCTGCGTGACAGCTGTGAAAGGTTCAGGGTCCGGGAGCTTGAATCCAAGGTAGAGACCGCCCGGCTCGAGTCGGAACTCGCCACGCTCAAAGAGAAAGTTACCGAACTTGAATCAAGGCTCTACGGCGGTGCGATTACCAACGTTCGTGAATTGACTGCCATTGAGACGGAGCACTCGTCCGCCCGTCGAAACCTGGCACAGGTGGAAGAATCGATAGCGCCCGCCGAGGTCGCAGCGGAGCACGCTCGACAGCAATTTGAAGAACTCACGAAAGAACTCGCTGAAAAAGAAGATCACTGGAACGCCCGGCGTCTCGAGCTACGACATGAACTGGTCAGGGTCGGCACCGAGTACAACGAGATGCTCGAAACCAGGAAAACCGACGCGCTCGAAATACCGAAAGACGACCTGGCACGCTACGATCGCCTGTTCCGTTCCAACCGCGGTATCGCAATCGTCCGTGTCGAACGCGGCGTGTGCCAGGGCTGCGCGGTCCGGCTCCCGGTTGGCGAGCTTACCCGACTCCGAAACGCCGATGGCCCCATTCCCTGCAGTTGCGGCAGGGCGCTCATCACTGAAGCGTAATTGCGGGCGGTTGGATTCCATAGCGAACCCGTTACCGGCACTGACGCGTCTCCGGACTCCGGAGGCGTTTTCGCGCAGGGCGACTGGCTAAGCCCGCGCGCAGAGATCGAACTCTACTGTCAGCGGAACGGGCACCAGGTGGTTGCATGGTACGGGCCGGCCGAGGACGAGGTACCAGGCGATTTCGACGCCCGCCACGACCGGTTCCGGCAGATGATCGCGTCATTCACCGGCCCGGACGCTCGGCTGGCGCTGGTCCTGGTGCCTGATGCGGCCCACTTCGCTGAAGATCTCGAAACACTCGTCTCCCGCCTGCTCGAGCTGGACCAGCTGGGCACTGAGGTTAGGTGCACCGATCCCGACCGCCCCGACGCCCTGCAAAGCGGCGAGGAACTGCTGGGGCTGGGCGGCAGGTCGCCACAACGGCAGGCCAGGATCCGTGACGCCATCATCGCCAAGGCATCACGCGGAGAAGTGCTGGGCCGAACACCTTACGGCTACGAGGCGGGTGCAGACGGCCTGCTCAAACCGGTGCCGGGTGAGGTCGAGTTTGTCCAGGAAATCTTCAAGACATATGCGGGACCCTGGTACCGCGAGGGTTCGAAACCAGCCGGTGGACCGGGTATGCGGGCGATAGCGCGGTCGCTGAACGACCGTGGATTACGTACTCGTACCGGTCGTCCATGGTCGGCGCTTGCGATCGCGGGAATCCTGAAAAACCGTACCTACCTCGGTACTTATACCCGCTACGGGGTGCGGATCGCCGGGAGTCACGAACCGCTGGTTGATCGCGAGATATTCAATCGGGCCGAGGCGGTCACCCGGATGCGAACGCCCGTACGAAAGCAGGCCGCTGAAATCCCGTATCTGCTGGGTGGAGTGGCACGCTGCGACCTGTGCGGCCGTGGCCTGTCCGGGCTCACACGACGCAGGTCGTGGAAGCGGTCCGACGGCACCACGGTGAACCGGTCTTATCGCTATTACGAATGCCCATCACGGGACGCTCGCAGGGAACGGAATGAGAGTGCCGCCCGGCATTCATCGTGGCACGCCGCCGAGTTGGAGCAGGCGGTGCTGCAAAACATCGAACGATGGGGTGAGCGGGTGAAGAAGAAGCTGCGCCCCGTCATCGGTGATAGCGCTGCAAGTGAAATCGCCGACGCGGAGCGGGACTTCAACCGTGCTGTTCGCACGGTGGCTTCGGCTTACGGCACGCTCAGGGACCTGTCGGCACCGTTGAAGAGGCTCGAGAACGCACGGGCGGGCTCAGGTCCGCAGGCAGCCGAGAAAACGGATGTCGACCGGCTGCTGCTCGATGT
>JASLNQ010000490.1 GCA_030745955.1 Dehalococcoidia bacterium
TTCGCTGATGGTCTAATGTTGCAAATTCAAGATCATTTATCGGGGTAGTTAGGCTTAATTCTGCAGCGGCTTGTTCGACCGATATTTCTCCATTTGAGAGTCGTTCTAGAACTTCACTTATTTTCGAATTACTCATTGGTGTATGACTTGTCGGTATATTTTTTGTTGCACAGCTAATATTGTGAGTTTCATAAACTTAAGACGTGTGAGCATTTTATCCATGATTTTCATCATGATAAATCGCTGTGTATTGTAGGCTGTCTCAAATTGACCAAACGTTATGGTCGTACATATACTGCGACACCATACATTGAGTATTAGCGCTTCATCTTCAATGACAACTGAGAGGATCAGTATGCAGGTAACTTGCCTTCGAGAAAACCTTAGTCGCGGTCTGGCTAATGTCAGTCGGGCTGTTGCAGCGCGTGCCACTTTGCCGGTGACACAGAACGTGCTGCTTGAAGGTGATGACGGTCAATTGAAACTGACGGCTACAAATACCGAGATTTCTATAAG
>JASLNQ010000491.1 GCA_030745955.1 Dehalococcoidia bacterium
AAGCCGCATCGTGGTGCAGGCCGACGGACAGCTCAAGACCGGCCGGGACACCGTTATCGCCGCGCTGCTGGGGGCTGAGGAGTTCGGCTACGCGACCGCCGCCCTGATCGTCAACGGCTGCATCATGCTGCGCAAGTGTCACCTGGGGACTTGCTCGGTGGGGATCGCAACCCAGGTCCAGGAGCTGCGCGAGCGGTTCACCGGCCGGCCGGAGTACCTGGTCAGCTACTTCACCTTCGTGGCCGAAGAGATGCGGGAAATCCTGGCCGAGCTGGGCTTTCGCACGGTCAACGAGATGGTGGGCCGGGCGGACCTCCTGGATGCCCGAGAGGCCGTAGACCACTGGAAGGCCAAGGGAGTTGACCTGGCTCGGCTTCTCTACCGGCAGCATCCGAGAAGCCCCGACGAAGCGACCTGCTGCAGCGATGAGCAGGACCACGGGTTGGACCGGGCGCTGGACCACCAATTGATCAAGCTGTCCCTGCATGCTTTGAATAGAAAAGAAAGGTTTC
>JASLNQ010000492.1 GCA_030745955.1 Dehalococcoidia bacterium
CGGATCCTTGTCATCGCCACCATCGGGTTCACTCTCTGCTTTGCGGTCTGGGTGGTCTTCGCGATCATCGGACTGCCAGCGCGACAGGAACTCGGGCTATCCGACTCCCAGTTCGCGTTGCTTGCCGCCACCCCCATCCTCACCGGATCGCTACTGAGAATTCCCCTCGGCATCGTGGCCGACGTGTTCGGCGGTCGTCGGGTGTTCACGGTGCTGCTACTGGTTACCGCCGTTCCCGTCTACCTGGTGAGCAAGGCTGATTCCTATCCCGAACTGCTCATCTCGGCTCTCTTCATAGGCCTGTCGGGAGCCACGTTCGCTGTCGGGATCGCCTGGGTATCTGCCTGGTATCCCCATGAGCGAAAGGGCTACGCCCTGGGAATGTTCGGTGCTGGCAACGTGGGCGCATCCATCACCAAGCTCTTAGCCCCCACCTTGGTTACCGCTGTTTCCATCGGTGGCCTGGCTGGCGGCTACATCCCCGGTGGGTGGAGATTCGTGCCGTTCTCCT
>JASLNQ010000493.1 GCA_030745955.1 Dehalococcoidia bacterium
AACCGGCTTCCACTTGAAGCTGCCGTCAGCGTCGAGTTTGAAGGTCACGTCACCAGATGCGTTCTGACCAGCCCAACCCAGGTTCCCGAACGCTGCCGGGTTCGATGACGTGTTTCCGTCGTTGTCGTTGGCAGAACCTGCGGCCCACAGCAGGTTGTGGTCTGGGATCGTGGACCCGCCGTCGGCGTCGAGGGCGAACTCGTCGGTGTAGTTCGCCTTGATGTAGGCGCCAATCCCCAGCCCGGAAGCAGTGAGTGCCGAGTCCTGGATTACGTAATGGCGCGTCGAGTAACCCAAGGTGCGGGCGAACTCCCACTGGCCGCTATCACACAGTGGTGTGGTGAGGACCACCTCGGCTTCAAAGCCCTGCAACTGGTCGCCGTCCACGGGGCCGTGTACGACCTGGAAGCCTGGCGGTGGGTTCTCCACCGGCGGGGCGTTGCCGGTGGCCAGCGCCCCAGCTGACGTGTACTTGGCGACGAAGCCGTCTGAGTTTCCCGATGATA
>JASLNQ010000494.1 GCA_030745955.1 Dehalococcoidia bacterium
GGAGATGCGGTCGGACTCCTGCTACGCGGTATCGAGCGCGACGACGTGGAGCGCGGGCAGGTGGTGGCGAAACCCGGCACCATGACGCCCCATACAGAAGCAGATGCCCAGGTGTATGTCCTATCCCGAGATGAGGGTGGTCGCCATACACCTTTCTTCAACGGTTACAAACCGCAGTTCTACATCCGAACTACGGACGTCACCGGGTCAATCGAACTGCAAGAGGGCATCGAGATGGTCATGCCGGGTGACAACACGATCATGAAAGTCAAGCTGATTACCCCGGTTGCCATGGAGGAGGGCCTCCGCTTCGCCATCCGTGAAGGCGGCAGAACTGTTGGGTCGGGCGTCATCACGGAAGTCACGGCGTAGTCGCCGTTCCCGCCACCGAAGGGAAGGAATCCGATGGCCAGCAAGAAGGGAAACAGAGTGCTCATTACGTTCGCGTGCACAGATTGCCGCGAACGTAATTACCATTCGGAAAAGAACCGGCGGAACAACACCGC
>JASLNQ010000495.1 GCA_030745955.1 Dehalococcoidia bacterium
GTATCAGCGGACTGAGCTTCTCCCGACTCCACCGTCGAAGCAGCCATGGATACGTCATTTTCTCCCACAACATCTTGAACAGTATCCGGTGTTATTTCGATGGCATCCTCTTCATCTGCAATCTTGGCACCGGAAGACACAGCACCAGTTACCCGTAGATGCTCAGGCGCGTACGGCAACAGTGCTAAATGGCGTGCTCTCTTGATCGCAGTAGTCAGATTCCGCTGGCACTTCGCGCAGTTACCTGACTTCCTGCCAGCATCGATTCTCCCTCTATCGGTCACAAAACGTCGGATGCCTGAAACATCCTTGTAATCCACAGTGTTTTCTTTGCAGTAGCACTGACGCCTCCGCCGGCCACCACGTCGGAATGGAGGCCTAGAGCCTTGAGTAGTTCGGGGAGTTGTCATTATTTACCTCGCGGAATGGCCAGTGAAGTTATCGGTTCACACCAGATAAGCGACACATGGAAACTACTACCAGGGCAGTTCCTCCACATCTTCTG
>JASLNQ010000496.1 GCA_030745955.1 Dehalococcoidia bacterium
GTATGTATGCACATATATATATATAGTTATACGTACACATATACATTTATGTAGATGGATATACACATATATATATATGTATATATATTGTTATATATACATATATGTGTATATATGTGTATATATGCGTTCATATATACATATACATGTGTCGTTATATATATATGTATATATGTGTGTATGTATACATATATATATCATATATATGTATATATGCTGATATATACATATATATATATATATATGTATGCGTATATATATACGTTCATATATACATATGCATGTATGCATTTGTATATTTGTAAATATTTTTATATATGTATACATATGAATATGTATACATATATGTATATATACATGTATGCATACATGTGTGGATACATGCACGCAGTTGTGTTTATATGCAGTTGTGTATATATATATGTATATGTATACGTGTGTATGCATGTATATATACATTCATGTAGTTATATATATGCGCGTATACATTTTTATTCATACATA
>JASLNQ010000497.1 GCA_030745955.1 Dehalococcoidia bacterium
GGTAAATTCCCTGAACCCCTATCGTATCGAGGGACAGAAGACAGGGGCTTTTGAGATTGTGGATGAGCTAGGAGAAGCACCAGACATTCTTTGTATCCCAGTTGGAAATGCTGGCAACATCACTGCTTATTGGAAGGGTTTTAAAGAATATCGGGGGATTGGGCGGATCGAAAAAACCCCGAAAATGATGGGGTTTCAAGCTGCTGGTGCTGCACCTATTGTGCGGGGTGTTCCCATACCGAATCCGGAAACTATAGCTACGGCGATTCGTATTGGGAATCCTGCCAGCTGGGAACAGGCCGAAGTGGCGAGAGATGAATCCGGAGGTTTGATCGATATGGTTGATGATAATGAAATCGTCGACGCCTATCTTCGTCTGGCGCGTGAAGAGGGTATTTTTTGTGAACCAGCATCTTCTGCGTCGGTTGCCGGTTTACTTAAGCTACCTGAGCTTGATGTAGATTTGACCGGCAAGACAATTGTGTGTGTTCTTACTGGTAATG
>JASLNQ010000049.1 GCA_030745955.1 Dehalococcoidia bacterium
TGCACCAGGCTGAGACCGGAGCGACCGAACCACGTCTGGGCCTACGACTTCGTCTCGTGCAGGACCGAGGATGGTCGAGCAGTCAGGTTGCTAACGGTGATCGATGAATACACCCGGGAATGCATGGCGATCAAGGCGGCGAGGAGGATTCGTTCGGACGACGTGATGCATACGCTTACCGACCTGTTCACATCGAACGGTGTTCCCGAGCACATCAGGTCAGATAACGGGCCAGAGTTCACCGCGAAGGCGGTAAGGAGCTGGTTACCACGTGTGGGTGTACAGCCCCTGTTCATCCAACCGGGGAGCCCGTGGGAGAACGGCTACAACGAATCCTTCAACGGGAAGTTGCGCGATGAGCTACTAAACGGAGAAATCTTCTACTCGTTGAGGGAGGTGCAAATACTGACAGAGCGATGGCGAAAGGAGTACAACACGATCCGGCCGCACAGTTCGCTTGGATACCGACCGCCGGCACCCGAGGCAATCATGCCCAGGTGGGCCGTCGGACTAACATAGCGAGTGGTACAGGTTCTGGGGGCAGGTCAATACGACGAGTTAATTGGGTGAAGTTGATTTCAGGAACCGAGTTACTTCAACCGAAAGGCTCAAAGTCTCTGCTGTAAGCCACGCAACTCAGTGGACGTTTGTCGTATTACCTCCACTGGCGTACTTCCTTCGGCGTGCGCGTTTTCAGCACCGTGACCTCTACATCACTCTGTAACAAGGTGGTGGGGTGGCCTATCGGCGCGTCGCACCACCACTACCGACGGGTAAAGTCAGATGGCGTGCAGGGGAGCCGAGCCAGCCAGCCGGTTGCACCTGGAGACGAGGACGTTGCCGGTTGGCTAGCTACGTGGTTGAAGGGATGCGATGTTATCCGCGTATCATTGAGTGTGCTTCAAGAGGCAGAAATCAAAGCCAAATGGTGTAGTAATTGGTGTAATAGCGACCCTGATGGCTGTTTACCGACGCATTATTACTGATCATTTTGTATTTGATTTCAGCTTTTGTGCCGGGGTGGCGGAATGGCAGACGCGGCGGACTTAAAATCCGCTGCCCGTAAAGGGCGTGTGGGTTCGAATCCCACCCTCGGCACCACAGGTTGGCCGGTGGTTTGCAGTTTAATCCTGGCCATCGGCTGAAGTTGATTCGATGCCAAAAAAACCCTTTACGAGGCTGCATTTTGATCCGCGTGAGACGGGTATATGGCCGCTGGTTCAATGAAACCGATTTTCAGATTTTCGCTCGTCACTTTTTTCGTCGTGTTGGCGGTGGTTTTTTCAGCCTGCTCGACCGAACAGCTGCCTCCGCACGACGAGGCTGTAGCGATCAACACCGATACCGCTCGGGAGCATTACGGCGAATATGTCAGGGCCTGTGATTTCATAGCGTCGGCCGTCACCGGGCCCGAGGAAGACGGGAAGCCGGTTTACTTGAGTTTCATGGTGGCGCCGGGTCCAGCGGATTCAGCGCCGGGTGCGTTGAAGGTGTTTATCACCGGTAAGCACCGCTCGAAGTTCCCGGATGAGCCTGAGGCTTTTTACGCGGGCCGGATGGTTTGTGCGTACGGAATCGTGGAGGATAAAAACGGACCGATCATCGAGGTGATGTCTCCTGAACACCTCGAAATTGTGATTTCGTCCTCTTAGCTGAGTCGCTTACACACGTCGTGAAGGGTGTTGAGACTCGAAGCACACACTGTTGAATTGCGAGTCCTACGAAGCTTCGTGCATTACGATCCACCCCTTACGCAGGCCGCGACCCCGCCCCGGGTCCCTCGGCTCCGGGGACTACGCTCGGGACGTGTCGAGCAGGTTCGCGAGGGGCGCGACCCTGCCCCGGGTCCCTCGGCTTCGAGGACTGCGCTCGGGACGCGTTGGTGGCGGTTGCGGGAGCGCGACACACCCGCTAACTCCCTCCCTGCCAGGGCGGGAGGATTTTGCAGTGCTGCCGGTGGTTATGTGAAGAAGGCCAGGCGGGCGGCGTTGAGTATTAGTGCGCCGAGGATGCCTGCGCCGATATCGTCGAACATGACGCCCCAGCCGCCGGGCAGGGACTCGAGGCGGCGGATTCCAAGTGGCTTCAGGATGTCGAGCGCCCGGAACATCAAGAATCCGGCGGTCATCCACGGTAAGGTCACCGGCAGGAACGCGACGGTGACCCACAGCCCGACCCACTCATCGATCACGCCGCGAGACGGATCGCGGTCGTCCTCCGACTCGATGTAACCGGTGGCCCATGTGCCAATAGCCGCTGTAGCCACGATCAAAACGCCGAACCAGGCCGAGTCGCCGTCGCCCCCGAAAACTGCTAAATCCAGCAGCCAGTAGACGATGAGCGCGGCCAGCGTGCCCACGGTCGCCGGTGCGATGAACGGCCATCGTCCGGAGCCAAAACCGGTGGCGATCGCTTCGGCCAGGAACGAGACCCACCGGGTTTTCCCGGGGGCCGAATTCTTGCCTGGTACTGGTGTTGGTGCCTGCAAAGTTCTTACCCGGTGTTCTTAAGGCCGGTCGCGACGCCGTTGATTGAAAGCAACAGGGCGCGCTCGACGGTGGAGTCGACGGTCTCCGACGCCCGCAGTCGTGCCAGCAGCGACACCTGCAGATAGTTCAGCGGATCGACGTAGTACTCCCGCACGGCGAGGGTGCGCTTGAGCACCGGCTGGTGGTCGAGCAGGTTTTCCTGTCCCGTGATCCCCAGGACCTCGCGCACCGCCCGGTTACGCTCCGATTTGATGCCATCGAAGATGTGGTGCAGTTTCGGGTCGACCAGGGCATCGACGTAGCGGCCAGCAATCTCCATGCTCGACTTCACAAGGGTCATCTCGACATTGGAGATGAACGTCCTGAAAAATGGCCACTCCTCGAGCATTTCCGCCAGGACGTCCGCCATGCCGGCTTCCCGGGCTTCAAACAGCGCGTGCCCGACTCCGTAGTAGCCGGGGACGATCTGGCGGCTCTGCATCCAGCCGAACACCCAGGGAATCGCCCGCAGGTCGTCGATACCGCGCGAACCGTCTGCCGAGGCGCGGCGTGAAGGGCGTGAGCCGATGTTCATCCCGGTCAGCTCTTCAACAGGGGTCGAGGCCAGGAAATAATCGACAAATCCGTCGGTTTCGATGAGGCTGCGGTACTTCGTGTAGGCCTTTTCCGACAGCCAGTCCATTGCGGCGAACCACCGGTCGAGCCTGGCATCGTCAACCTGCGCTTCGGAGCGGAGGAGCGAGGCTTCGATCACTGCGGCGAGAGACAGTTCGAGGTGGTTGCGGGCCAGTTCGGGCAGCCCGTACTTATCGGAAATGACCTCGCCCTGCTCGGTGATCTTGATACGGCCATCTACGGTCGAGTGCGGCTGCGCCATGATCGCGTCGTTGGTGGGGCCGCCTCCCCTGCCGACAGTCCCGCCCCGACCGTGGAACAGCCGGAACGCCACGCCGTGTTTCCGGCCGACCGACCGCAGCGCACGCTGGGCCTTGTATAGCTCCCACTGCGAGGTCATGATCCCGCCGTCTTTGTTGGAGTCGGAGTAGCCGAGCATCACTTCGACGACGCCACCCGCGGCGGTGACCAGCGATTTGATTTCGGGAATCGACAGGTAGCGGTCCATCACTTCGTGGCTCCGCCTGAGGTCTTCAATCTCTTCAAACAGCGGGACGACGGAGAGACGGCATACGCTCTCGCCGGGTACGACCAGCCCGGACTCCTTCGCGAGGACAAGGACCGCGAGAAGATCGTCGATATCGCGGGTCATCGCGACTATCCAGCTCTCGATGACTCCGTGTCCGTACTCCTCCTGGGCCTGCCTGACCGTCTCGACGAGGTCGAGCACCTCCGTGGTGGATTGTGAGAACGTTGCTGCCCGCGTTGTGAGGACCCGTTTCGAGTTGAGTTCCGCCACGAGTCTTGCAGACCGGTCTGTGACCGACAGGCTCCCGAACCCGCCGGGGACGTCGTCGACCCGGTCGATCAGTTCGTTGACGGCGTCGCGGGTCACCGCGGCGTGCTGCCGTATATCCATCGTCGCAAGGGTCATTCCGAAGGCCGATATCCGCTGTATCAGCCGACGTGCCTCGCCGTTTGCCGATGCGTGGCTCTGGTTCGACTTGAGCGAATCGAGCATTACCTGGAGATCGTCCAGCAGATGGTCGACGTCGGCGTAACGTGGCCCGCTACCCGACGACCCTGCGGCCGCGGCGATTCCATTCTGGAGCCGCTGGTAGATGTATGCGCATTTAAGCCGGTACGGCTCTTCTTCATCGAGGTTTTTGAACTCTTCCCAGACCCCTGGGAGTTCGCGGCGGTCGTTGTCCAGTGATTTCACCAAATCTTCACTTATTGGGACGATTCGAATCGACTGGCTGAGTGTCTGGGCAAGTTCGGCGACGGCTGGTGCGAAGAGCTTCAGGGCCCACTCATGCTGCAGGTCCAGCACCTGGCGGGTCAGTTCATGGGTAACGTTGGGGTTGCCATCGCGATCGCCACCCACCCATGTGCCGAATCGCAGCGGTCGCAACGCCGGCGATTTGGAGATGCCGAACGTCGCCAGCTGCTCGTCGAGCGCTTCCAGCACATCGGCGACAGCGGACCCGAACATGTCTTCTACGTAGTAGATGATGTTGCGGGCTTCATCGACCGGGAGCGGACGCTGGTGCCGCAACTCGTCGGTCTGGAGCACTTCCTCGATAACTTCTGACAATCGCCGGTCGATACGGCGCAGCTCGGATTCCAGCAGTCTCGGGTTCGAGCGATTTTCCAGCAGCTCGCCAACGCGGCCGAGCTTGGTCAGGATCGAGCGCCGTGCGGCCTCGGTCGGGTGCGCAGTGTAGACGGGGCGGACCTCCAGCCGGTCGATGAGGTCGCTGATTTCTTCAACCGGGACATCGGCCTCCCGAATCCGGTCGAACGCCTCTTCGAGCCACTCGCGCCGGGCGCCGGCGACACCCCTGAACTCGATGCGGTGGTGCTGTTCGGCGACGTTCGCCAGGTGGAAATAGCTAGTAAACGCACGCACGGTCCGGATGACCAGCCACAGCGCAGAGTCGTCGAGCTTTGCGAACAGTTCCTCGCGCAATGCCGGGTCGGGCGACTCCCTGAGCGAGCGGGTTGCGATGCGGACGTACTCAACCAGGTCGTAGAGGTCATCGCCCCATAGCGCCCGCAACGTGTTGCCGAGCATGTCGCCCATGCGACGGATGTCGGCCCGGAGCTCGGCGTCTTCGCTGTCGAACCGGGTCGTGTCGTTTTGAGTCGTGGGGGAGGTCAATGGGATGTTATGTCCGGGTGGATTTCATTAGGAACACGACTCGGTCCATGACGGGTGGGACTAGAGCCATTTGCCGGCCCAGCCGAGGGTTTGTTCCGTGCCGCCGCTCGGGCCGTATTCACAGCCGACCCAGCCGTCATAGCCAATATTGTCGAGGTGTGCCAGCAGGAAATCGTAGTTGATCTCTCCCGTGCCCGGTTCGTGGCGACCGGGGTTGTCAGCAATCTGGATGTGCTTGATCATCGGCAGGTTTTCCCTAACCGTCTCCGCGAGGTCGCCTTCCATGATCTGCATGTGGTAGAAATCGTAGAGCAGCGCCAGGTTCGGGTGGCCGGCTTCCTTAATCACGCTGAGTGCCTGTGCGGTTGTGTTTACGAAGAACCCTGGCTGGTCGCGCGTGTTGATCGCCTCGACCAGCGCAGTGACGCCGACCTTCTCCAGTTCCCCGGCGGCATGGCGCATGTTTGCCACGAGCGTTGCACGGATTTCGGCGGGATCGACTCCTTCCGGAGCCGGGCCCACGCCGATGTTCACTCCGGTGCAACCGAGTCCCGACGCGTATTCGACGGCCTGTGCGGTACGTTCCCTGTACAGGTCGGTGCGGTCGGGGCGCAGGGCGATGTTGCCCGTTCCGGTACCAGGATCGGATACCGGCGAGTTGATGATCACGTGTTCCAGGCTGTTGCGTTCGAGCCGCTCGACGATCTGCTCGACCGGGAGCGGGTATGGCGCCTGGAGCTCAACGCCCTTGAACCCCGCACGCGCCGCGGCATCGTAGCGGTCGATGAGGTCGTACTCGTTGAACATCCACTGGAGATTTGCTTCAAGCCTGGGCATTTCTTGTCCATTCGGCATCGCCTTCGGGGCGATTGCCACCGTTCTTAGTGACCATTCGGGGACACCGGGGCAGATTGCGGGGCCTCTTATTTTTCCACGCTACCGGCGTTTGTCCCATGGGGGTGTGAGCGAACAGGGCTACAGGTACTTCGCTGCCCAGCCGAGTCCGGCAACCGTGTCGCCGGCCGGTGCGTACTCACAGCCGATCCAGCCGTCGTAGCCCTTGGAGTCGATATACGGAAGCAGGAAGTCGTAGTTCAGTTCGCCGGTGCCGGGCTCGTGACGCCCCGGGTTGTCGGCGAGCTGGAAATGGCCGATGACGTCGAAGTTGGCGTCGATGGCACGCGTGACATCGCCCTCCATGATCTGCATGTGGTAGATGTCGTACTGGACCTTGACGTTCGGACAGCCCGTGGCCTCGACAGCGGCCCGGCTCTGGTTTGTGCGGAACACTATGTAGCCGGGAATGTCGATAGTGTTGATGGCTTCGAGCAGCACGGTGATGTTCGTGCCCGCCACCGCGTTCGCTGCGAATTTCAAGTTTTCGATCAGGGTTTCCTGCAACTTCCGCGGGTCGGTGCCCGACGGGACCTTGCCCGCGAGGACCGTGAGGCGTTCGCAGTTGAGGGCCTTTGCGTATTCGACTGCGGTGCCTATACCGTCTTGAAACTCGCCGACACGGTCCGGGAGGGCGCCGATGCCGCGCTCTCCGCCAGCCCAGTCGCCACATGGGAAGTCGAACAGCGCCTGGGTCAGGCCGTTCTGATCGAGTTTTTCTGCGATCTGATCGGCCGGGTAGTCGTACGGGAACAGGTACTCGACGCCCTTGAATCCGGCTTTCGCCGCAGCTTCGAAGCGGTCGAGCATGTCGACCTCGGTGAACATCATCGATAGGTTGGCGGCGAGCTTGGTCATTTGGGTTGCTCCGTGCGTGGAGGAAAAGTCAGATTTTGATTGCTGGCGTACCGAATTGCGGTGTTGCGCCAGGGTCCCACAATAATACGTGCTCACCGGAGTGAGAACACGCGCCGCTGACGACCGGATGCGGTCGAGGTGGGGACTGCGAGTTTGCACGGCGTATCATCGGGTATCCGCCCGACCGGCGGGGGCGGGACCGGACCCCCTTCGCCTGGGACTGGCGTATCGGCAGGTAGCGGCGCGTTGACATCCAATTTCTCGGACATAGAGTCGCTGGCCGACGAAATCGAGGCCATTGCGCCGGACAGCAGGTTGTTGCGGCCGGTTGTGTCGCTGGGTTCCGGCTTTCGCAGCACCGTTCTGCAAGATGCCGGTGGGACGGTCTACCTGCTCGGCCGAACCGCAAGCGTTGCGAAGGGATATCGATACGAGGTAGCGCTACTTCCGACGATACGGGAATATCTGCCGTGCGCAGTCCCCGATCCGCACGTGGTATCGGGCCCGACGGAGGGGTTTCCTGGCGGCATCCTGGCGTACCCGGGACTGGGTGGCTGCCCGATGCGATGGTCGGATGCCGGTGCTGGCGCCGACGGCCGTGAGCAACTCGCCGGGGACCTGGGACGGTTCCTGGCTGCATTGCACCGGGTCCCGCAAAAAGCGCTCGCAGGGCTTGAGAAGAGGCCGTCACTCACAAGTCGCCCGGAACTTGAAGCGATGAGGTTGGAAACCTCGGGGACGTTGGCGGACCACCTCGAGCCGGGTGAGATGACTCGCCTGGACGACTGGTGGGACCAGCTCATCGCCTCGTCCGTGATGCAGGACTTTTCAGCGGTTCTGACCCACCACGACTTCTGGTACGAAAACCTGCTGGTCGGCGGTGAACCGCCCCGATTATCCGGGGTGCTCGACTGGGAGCATGTCCGTTTGAGCGACCCGGTTGTCGATCTGGTCCCACTTACCTACCTCGATGTCGGTTTCGCTGAGGAAGTGATGACCGCCTACAAAAACCACGGGGGAACGGTTGACGACAGCTTCAGAGTCCGGTTCGCGAATCACCGAGTCCTGCGCGAGTTCGGCGGAATCCGGTATTCCATCCGCCATAACGACCGGGTAGAGCTGGTCGCGTCGATCGACAAGCTCCGGCAAACCCGGGTTACGGATGCCAGACGCTGATCCGGTTTCGAGGCAGGGCTGCGAACGGGCTGGCGCGCCCTAGTAGTGAATTGCGTTGCCGACACCGCCACCCGCGGCGATGCTGTCGCCGGTGATTGCTATCGCCAGGGGCGAGGCGAGCATCGTCACGACATAAGCGATGTCAGTGGCGTCGATGAGAGTTCTCACCGAGTTTGCCTGTGCCATCTGCATTTCGATCTCGGATTCGCTGGTGCCGGTCGCTTCGGCACGACTGGCGATTACGCCGGCAGTGGCCTCGGTGCGGGTCATACCCGGATGGACGACCGTGACGTTGATGCCGTGGGGGCCAAGCTCGTCAGCGAGGTTCTTGGTCATGGCGGATACTGCGACGTTGCGCATCGACCCGATGACCGTACCTGAGTTTCTCGATGCCATGCCCGAGATGTTGATGATCCGGCCCCAGCCCTGCGCGGTCATCAAGGGGGCTACTTCGCGTGCGCACCGCAGGTAGCCCATCACCTTGATGTTCATGTGGTCGTTGAATTCATCTTCGGTGATTTCGGCGAGCGAGGGGACTGCGCCCTGCCCGCCCGGACGGGCCGCACAATTTACCAGGATATCGACGCCACCCAACAGGTTTTTCGCCTCGGCGACAAGGTTTCGAACGCTGTCATCTGACCCGGTATCGACCATGACTCCGGTGACGGTCGATCCGGTCTCGGCGGAGAGTTCTGCTGCCGTGGCGTCGAGTTGCTCTTTGCCGCGTGCGGCGATCACGACCGACACGCCCTCGTCGGCAAGGGTGCGGGCAATAGCCTTGCCAATGCCGCGGCTGCCGCCAGTGACCAGCGCCTTTTTGCCCTGAAGCCTGAGATCCATTTCGCTCTCCTTTTAATCCATTGGCGCCGGTGGCCTGCCGTGAGTGTGGCCAGGTGCCTGCCCGAGCGCAGGCGCTCACTAGTGGTGGACTACGTATCCCCGACGACCGGTGGTCGTTGCTTCCAGAAGTTCGTTTCCCCTTCGTAGGCGTGTGCGAGTTGGAGGAGGCCCATTTCGTCACGCGGCCGGCCCACTAGCTGCAGCCCGACTGGCAGCCCGTCTTCGGTGAACCCGGCCGGAACCGAAACCGCGGGTAAGCCGGTGGCTGAAATCGTGTAGCACGGCCACATCCAGTCGAGGTATGTCTCCAGTTCCACACCGTTTATCTCGGTCGGGTACTCCTCTTCGATCGAGAACGGGGGCACCGAAGTGACCGGGAGGGCAAGGAACTCGTACCTGTCGAAGAACACCATCAGCTGCTCCCAGAGCCGCGTCCGCTTGCGTTCCGCATGGGCGAGTTCGATAGCGGACATTGCGAGGCCCCGTTCGGCGTTCCAGACAACTGTCTCCTTCACCAGGTCCCGGTGGTCGCGCAGGTGTATCTCGTGCTTGATTCCAAAGCCGTAGGCCCGCAGCGCCTGGAAGATTTCGTCGGTACTCGAGAGGTCGGGTTCGTCGTCTTCAACGATGCAGCCCAGGTCCTCGAACACGTGCTTCTGCGACTCGGTGACACGGCTGTTTTCAGCATCGATCGGCCTGCCGCCAAGGTCCTTGCTCCAGGCGATACGAACGTCCTTGAAATCGTGATCGAGCGCGCCCGCGAAGACATCGCCCGACTCCCGGACCGACATGGGCGAACGGCTGTCGTGCCCCGCCATAACGCTGAGTTGCAGGGCCACATCGCCAACCGTTCGTCCCATCGGGCCGTCAGTCGAAAGCCCCGACCAGCCAAGATCGACGCTGATCGCCGGTACGCGTCCGGGGCTGGAACGGATGCCGACAACATTCGACCATGCTGCCGGGTTCCTGAGCGACCCGCCGAGGTCGGAGCCTGTGGCGATCGGGACCATCCCGCATGCAAGCGCAACACCCGCCCCGCCGGAACTGCCCCCGCATGTCAGGTTGGTGTCGTATGGATTGCGGGTGGCGCCGAAGACCGGGTTGAACGTCTGCGAGCCTGCGCCGAACTCGGGCGTGTTCGACTTGCCGATCACTATCGCACCAGCATTTTTCACGCGCTCGACGACGAGGGCGTCGGCGGTTGGAACGTTGTCTTCGTAGATCGGGGACCCGCGGGTTGTGCGAATGCCTGCAGTATCGTGGAGGTCCTTGATCGCGATGGGCAGGCCGTGCAGGGGGCCGAGTTGCTCGCCTGCACTGCGCGCCCCGTCGGCCAGCCGGGCCTGTTCGAGCGCGGCATCGGCAACCATGGTGACCATCGCATTGACTTGCGGGTTGACCCGCTCGACCTGCTCCAGGTGGAGCCCAACCAGTTCAACAGAAGAGATTTCGCCGTCGGCGATGAGCCTGGCCTGTTCGCGGGCAGGCTTGAAGAGGAGAGATGAGGACTGGTCAGAAGGCATGTTCGGCAATTACGGGCGCCTCAAGTGGGTGGACCGGGTTTTGGAATAAAAAAACCCCCAGCGGGAAAGTCCGGTGAGGGTCGTGATTGTAAATCGAAATTACGCTGCTACCACCACGTCTTACCTTCGATTTCAGACTGGTCGAACCTGAAGCCTTCACCGTAGATCCCGGTCGACAGGTACTTCCAGCCGGCATCGCTCGCGAGGAACACGATCACCGCCTCGCCACCGTCGGATGCGACCCTCTCGGCGACCCGCAGCGAACCGGCCAGGGCAGCGCCGGTGGAGAGGCCGGCGAAGATCCCACACCTGTCGGCGAG
>JASLNQ010000004.1 GCA_030745955.1 Dehalococcoidia bacterium
AGCCGGCCATTCCCCGTTCGTCCATCCAGTACACCGCCGTTTCGGCGTTGTCGTCTGCCACCGGATCAACAAGGCCCATCGAAGCAAAGCGGTCGGGGTACTTGACCGCCGAGTCGGCAACATACCCGTTGTCCCAGGTCGACCACGATGTCTGCACGAGCACAGTCTTGTCGACGCCGTTGGCGTCCATGTCTTCCAGCAGCATCTCGGCATTGCCCGCCGCCGTCGGCTCAGCGGTCCAACTCGGCGCGGTCGGACCTACCGGAGCAATCGGCGGCATCTCCCATATATGAACATGTGTATCAACAATCATCTGCGATCACGCTCCTGGATAAGCCAACAAGCAGGCTGAAGCGCCGCGAGTGGACTTTGGGTGTCACGCCAACCTTACTCGTCGCCCCAGCGCAGCACTGGCCTGCGCGCCGCAGCGGCTTCATCGAGGCGGGTTACGGGCAGGTCGTGCGGGGCATCGTGGATGAGATCGGGAGCCGAGTCGGTCTCGCCGTCAATCTGCCGCATCACTGCAACGAAATGATCGAGGGTCTCCTTCGACTCCGACTCGGTCGGCTCAACCATCAGCGCCTCATCCACGATCACCGGGAAATACATGGTCGGCGCGTGAATGCCAAAATCCAGCAACCGCTTGGCAATGTCCAGCCCCGTCACCCCCCGTTTCTTCTGGCGAGATGCAGAAAGCACGGTCTCGTGCATGCAGAACCGGTCGGCGGCAAGGTCGTACCGGTCTCTCAGTTCGACCTGGATGTAGTTGGCCCCGATAATCGCGTTCTCGGAAACCGACCGTAACCCCTCGAGCCCAAGGGTCCGGATGTACGCAAACGCCCTTGCCGCAATCGAAAACGATCCGTGGAATCCGTTGATCGGTCCTATCGAACTCTCCGGGGTTGCGAACACATAGCCGTCGTCAGTTTTTTCGGCCACCGGCTTCGGGAGAAACCCCGCCAGCTCGGCACTCACCATGACTGGCCCTGAACCCGGACCACCGCCGCCATGCGGGGTCGAGAACGTCTTATGCAGGTTCGAGTGGCAGATATCGACACCCAGGTCGCCAAACTTCACCAGCCCCAGCAAGGCGTTCAGGTTCGCCCCGTCGGCATATACGAGCCCACCCGCATCGTGGATGATCTTCGTTATTTCCAGGATATTCGGCTCGAACAGGCCCAGCGTGCTCGGAATCGTGAGCATGAACACTGCAGTACGCGAATCAGCCAGCTCACGGAGGTTCTCAACATCAACGTTGCCATGATCGTCCGAACGGACCGTCACGACCTCAAGCCCCGCCATGGCGGCCGAGGCCGGGTTCGTTCCGTGGGCGGAATCGGGGATGATCGCGACCGTCCGGTCGGCATCACCGTGCAAGTCGTGGTACGCCCGTGCGATCAACAGCCCTGCATACTCACCCTGGGCCCCGGCCAACGGAGCAAGCGAAACGCCCGGAAGCCCGGTGATCTCGCCAAGGTCGTCCTGCAGTTCTTTGAGCAGGCGAATCGCACCCTGGACCGTCTCGCCCGGCTGTAACGGGTGAATATCGGCAAGGCCCGGCAGGTTCGCCAGTTCATCGTTGATCTTCGGGTTGTACTTCATCGTGCACGAACCCAGTGGGTAAAAATTCGTATCGATCGAGAAATTCAACTGGCTCAGCATCGAAAAGTAGCGGATCACCTCGAGCTGCGATATCTCGGGTAACTCGAGGTCCTTCCGGAGCAGCAACGATTCAGGCATATCCTGCTCGGGCACGTCCGACTCAGGCAACGTGAACGCCCTGCGCCCCGGCATTGACCGGTCCATGAGTAATCGGCGGTCGATTTCGCCGGCCCCAACGCCCAACGTCATCGCGCCGGTCCGATTTCACTCAGGGCGGCAACGAACCTGTCGATATCGGCCTTCGAACTGGTTTCCGTTACACATACCAGCATGCCGTTTTCCGAACGGTCTGAAATATCGAGCCCGCCAATGATCTTTTGTTCGAGCAAGGCTGCGTTGATCGTCGCGGGTGATCCCGGACACGTGACGACGAACTCGTGGAAAAAAGGCTTGCCGGGACTACGCGTTTCGCCCGCGCCACCCACACCAGCCGCCTCGACACTGAACCCGTCGAGCCCGGCAATCTCCGATGCTGTGTAGTGGGCCTTCTGATAACAAAGGTCCGCCAGTTCCCGCATTCCCTGCTTACCGAGCGTGGCAACAAACACCGTGACCATCAAGCCGATCAACTGTGTGCTTGTACAGATGTTCGATGTGGCCCGCTCCCGCCGGATGTGCTGCTCTCGGGTCTGCAGCGTGAGCGCGTAACCCGTCCGTCCCCGCGTATCGGTCGTCCTGCCGATGATCCGACCCGGCATCTGCCTTACATGTGCCTTCTTGCAGGCGAACAGGCCCACGTAGGGGCCGCCGAACGCCAGCGGCACTCCGAGGGGCTGTCCTTCGGCTGTCACGATGTCTACGTCGAAGTCCCCGGGTGGCCGGAACAGCCCCAGCGCAGTCGGGTTCACATGGGCGATCGACAGGGCGCCCTTGTCGTGCGCAATTTCCGTGAGACGCCCAACATCCTCGATTTCACCGAAAAAGTTGGGACTCTGAATCCCGACACACGCGAGGTCGCCTGGAATATCCGTCGCGCCCGGCTCGATCTCCACAAGCTCGATGTCCTGGTACTTCGCGTAGGCCAGCAGAGTCTCGGGCAAACGGACGTCGGCCGAAGAAAGCACGCCGACCCGTTTTCGTCTCGTTACGCGGGCAGCCATCAGGCATGCCTCGGCGAACGCCGTGGGGCCGTCGTACATTCCGGCGTTGGCCACTTCCATCCCGGTCAACTGGCAGATAACAGTCTGGAATTCGAACCCGACCTGCAGTGTCCCCTGTGCGGCCTCTGGCTGATACGGCGTATAGGCCGTTACGAACTCGCCGCGTTGCAGGATCGATCGTACGGTCGATGGGATGTAGTGCCGGTACGCCCCGGCGCCAAGGAAAGAGGTGTACCCGTTCGACGACGAGGCATTTTCAGCCGCGATCGACGCTAATACGGTTTCCAGCTCTTGTTCCGAGAGTCCTGTTTCAAGATCCAGCCGCGGGTGCCTGTATTCAGCGGGAATATCGCCGATCAGGTCGTCGAGTGAACTGACTCCGATAACACCGAGCATCTCTGCTCGCTCTGAATCGGTTGCCGGAATATACGGGTGGTTTATGGATGTTTTCACTGAGTAGGCCAGATTAGAATACCGACTACTCCAACGTGGATTTGTACGTCTCGGCATCCATCAATTCATCAAGCTGGGATGGATCGGTAACTTCAACCCTGATTAGCCAACCCGAGCCGTATGGATCTTCATTTACGATCTCAGGGCTGTCGATCGGCCCCGTGTTGACCTCAACGATCTTCCCGCGGACGGGGGACATCAGGTCGCTCACGGCCTTTACCGATTCGATCTCACCGAATTTTTCGAACTGCCCGAGGTCGGTCCCAACGTCGGGAAGATCGACGAAAACGACATCGCCCAGCGCCTCTTCGGCGAACACGGTCAGGCCGATCTCGGCGATGTTTCCGTCCAGGCGCACCCACTCGTGGTCTTTTGTATATTTGAGATCGTCCGGGTACATTTTCGTTCCTGTGGTTGGCCGTTTCGGCCTCTGTGAAAAACGCGAACAGACGCGCCGTCTAGCCTCGCTGATAAAAAGGCATGTCAACTATCACGGCATCAACCAACCGCCCTCGAATGTCGATCACAACCTGGCTGCCTGCCTCTGCATGCTTTTGCTCAACGTAGCCCATGCCAATACCACCGTCAACAGTGGGTGAATGGGTACCGGATGTGACTGTGCCGATCACCATAGATTTCTCACCGGCAGACAGAATGTTATGCCCGGTCCGCGGTATCCCCCGGCCCGTCATTTTGAAACCGATCAAACAGCGCTGTGGTACCTGCTTGGAAAGCCGCCTGAGCGCACTCGCGGCAATGTAGCCGGGTGACTCGAAGTAGGCAAACCTGCCGTAGCCGGCCTCAAACGGATTGATTTCGATAGAAAGCTCGGCTCCGTGCAGAGGCAACCCCGCCTCGAGTCTCAGCACGTCCCTGGCCCCGAGTCCACACTCAACCACGCCGGCGTTCTTCAGGGCCGACCAAAGCCGCACGCCGTCTGCGGCCGGGACAATGATCTCGAAGCCGTCTTCCCCCGTGTACCCGGTCCGGGCGAGGGTTGCATCGATACCGGCAACCGACGACTCCCCAATGCGAAACCGCCGGATCCCTGAAGCTTCACCGTTCGTCAGCCTGTCGATGATCCCGACTGCAGTTGGACCCTGTATCGCAATCATCGCGGTCTCGTCGGTAATGACGGTCATGTTGAATTCAGATCCAACGGTAACTGACGGCAAGTCGAAATCGGTGCCACCTGAAACCCGGGGGTTGATCCAGTCCAGATCGACACCGGTGTTCCCGGCATTGATCACGAGCAGGAACCGCTCGGCACCGGTGCGGTAGATCAACACATCATCGATGATCCCACCGGCCTCGTTGCAGATGAAGTTGTACTTAGACCGACCGACCCTGAGCGCAGACAGGTTGGCCGACAGAATGGTCCCCAGGAACGATTCGGCACCCGGTCCGGTGAATTCCAGCCGCCCCATGTGAGAAATATCGAACATCCCGGCCTTGGTCCGGACCGCTCTCACCTCTGCGATGATCCCTTCGGTGAATTGAACCGGCATGTCCCAGCCACCGAACGGCACCATCCTTGCACCAGCCCCAACGTGCATTTCGTGAAGCACAGTCTTTTTCAGCGCGTCGGTGGTCAACATCCACTCCGGTTCATACGAGATCGGTCGAGAATACGGAGGCATCCGGTGAGGAAGGTCGTCGAACCGGAATACTGGCCCGAATTGAAAACGGGCACAAATTAATTTTAACCCGGTTCGAACTAAAATAACCGCCATGACCAGCCGTAAATCTTTCGCCCCCACAATCCCGCTACCCGCCGGAGCGCCGGCTGCCGTGCAGGTCGGCAACAGGTTCTTCACATCGGGCATCGTCTCCGATCGTTCAGGTGGCCTTGAGTCCGAATCCCACCGTGTCTTCCAGTTACTCGCAGAACTTCTCAGGAGTAGCGGTCTCTCGACGAACGATGTCGTAAGAACTCGCATCTGGCACACGGGCGAACACGGCGCAAACGGCGCAAACGGCGGCCCAGAGCATGACCCGGACCACGCCCGCGATCCAGGTGAATCCCTGTTGAGATCGGTCCATGGCGTCGTTTTCAGCCATCCTGGCCCGGCCCTCACCGTCGTCCAGGTCGAACGGCTACCGGGCGGCGCTGCGGTGGCCGTCGAGTTGGAAGCGGTCGCCGAAAGTGGCGACAGCACCGCCAGGTTCGAGTCTGATTTCGAATCATCGAGTTCCCTGGCTGTACAGGTGGGCGATGAACTCTGGACATCCGGGCTCAGGGGTGATCCCACTGCGGACAGACCCACCCAGATCAGGCAGGCCGTTGCCGACGCCTCCGGGCTGATGAAGCGCGCCGGGATTGGTGCTGGCGATATCGTGTCGACGCGGCATTTCATGCGGCATGACGTCCAGTTCGAGTCCGACCCGCCCGAGTGGCTGGCGTTCAAAGAGCCGTCCATTCCCACCTCGACCGGCATCGCGGTCAATGGAGTCGGCGCGCCCGATCAGGTGTTCACGTTCGAACTGGAGGGCGTTGCGGGCGCTGCGGCGGCCCGGACCAACCTGCGAACCGGCCGCACATTCGAGGTCGAACACAACTACTGCCGTGCCGTCCGAGTTGGCGAGGGAGACGTGATTTACGTGGCTGGAACGACGTCACTGATTCCCGGCGAAATCATCCAGCACCCCGGCGAAGTCGGTCCCCAGGTCGTAGACACCCTCGAAATCATCAGGTGGGCCGTGACCGAACTGGGACTTGAGTGGGACGACCTCGCCCAGACCCGTACGTATGTCGTTGGGGGTGACGAAAAGATCGACGAGGCAGTCGCCGCCCTGGAGCAATCGCTGCCGAACGCCGACTCCGGGGGCGTTGCGTCTACGGTCGTCGGTGTGCCGGTGTTGGGACGTCCGGGCGTTGTCGTCGAGATCGAGGCCCGGGCCGTCAGGGCTCCTCGCTAAACAGCTGCTCCCAGTTGGGCAGGCTATCGATCTGCGGTTGCCCGAACGGATTGCCCGACCTGAGCAACCGGGCGTGACCCGCTGACGAGGTCTTGACCAAGGGCACGGCTGTTTCGCTGGCGAGCGGGGAACCGCCGTCCAGCCCCGTCAACCCCGTTTCGCCCCCTCTGCCATCAGGACCAGCCCGGTCTCCGGTGTCCCCCAATCCCCTGGAATGCACAACCACGCGAAATCGACCGAGTCCATCCGGGTCGATCAGCGCACCGATTCCCGCCCACTCCTCTTCAGACTCCGCTCTCGAAAGCTCCCGCCGCAAAGACTGCTCGTTCACGCCTTTCCTGAACTCTTCGATTCCCAGGTTCACTAAAAACTCGGTTTGGGTGGCCCTGCCCACAAAGCCAAATCCGGTGGCCGCCAGCGCATGGTCGACGGCCGAGAAATCGACGTGCGACGTGATGTCCTGCTTCCCGATCCGGCGGAGCGGGTCCTGCCCGAGCGTGTGCTGGTAGTAGCAGCGGAGCGAGCCTTCGGGCCGGGTTGGCGTGTAAAGGTCGGGGCGGTCGTAGCCGTAGTCGACCGTTATTACGTATCCCCGTTCAAGTGTTGCCGAAACCGCGTCGGCCCACCCGCTGAGTCCCAGGTTAACCTCGCCGCGGTAAGAATCCGGGAACGATCCAACGAACGAAGCTACCCTCGCCTCGATCTCCAGATCGCTCACATCATCAATAACCTCCACGAACGCCCCGTCCTCGTAGCCGACAAAAATCTCACAGACCCTACCCCCATCGATGATGAACCGGTTTACCGGGAAGGCGTCCAGGAGTTCGTTCGAGATCACGCATCCCAGAACGCGACTCGGCAGTTCGGAAACTTCGCCAACCGGGGGTGCCATTGGCAGCGAACCCGCTTCCAACTTCGGCCGGGTCGCGGACCCCGCTGGTGGCTCAGCAACCGCAGGCGGCACTGGATCGGTAGCTACATACCGGATGACCGGCGCGAAATCGGGCAGTTCTCGCTCTGCGTATTCAACGATATCCGACCCGAGCACACCCTCACCCGCACCCATCTCAACCACCGTGAGCTCACCGGGTGATCCAAGCCGTTGCCACATCTGCCGGAGTTGCAGCGCCAGAAGCGCACCGAACGCTGGGTGGGTGACCGGACTCGTGAAGTAGTCTCCGTCGGTCCCGACTGGCGTGGTTCCCGGCCTACGCCTTCGAGTCGGGTAGTAGCCGTGGTACTCGTCGTAGAGCGCTGCCTGCATGAACGCCTCGAACGTAATCGGACCACGCCGGTTGATATCGGCGATCAACCGTTGTTCCAGTTCGTCAGGCGGCACTGGCGTCGTCATCTGGCTGCAATCCCCGCGGAAATCACGAACAAATCCCCCGCAACTCCCGGGCGTTCCCAAAAAAACCGGAAACAAAAACGGGGTGCGCATGGCACCCCGTAATGTTATCGCTGGATGTTGCTTTCGCAGAAACCCGTCGGAACTGAAACCGTCTAGCCCCGTTCTGCGATCGGAACGTACTTAACCTCGCGTTCACCGATGTACTGGAGGAGCGGACGAATCAGGATGTTGTGCTCGAACTGCTCAACGACTTGGATGGTCCAGCCAGGAATCCGACCGACCGCGAAGATCGGGACAAACAGATCCTGTGGCACACCGTTGAGGTAGTAGATCACCCCGGCGAAGAAGTCGACGTTGACGTGGATACCGCGCCGTGCGTACGGCTGCATGGCTTCCACAACCTGTACCAGGATCTGGTACCACTCGGGCTGTCCCATTTCTTCACTGAGATTCCTTACGCCTTCGCGCAGGTGCCCCGCTCGCGGGTCTTCCGCCTTGTATACGCGGTGACCGAAGCCCATGATGCGCTCCCGGTTAGCCAGCAGGTTGTTCACATAGTCGACAGCATTTTCCGGTTTCCCGATTTCGCGAGCCATCTGCATCACGTTCTCGGCAGCGCCCCCGTGGGACGGCCCCGATAACGCAGCGATGCCGGCGGTGACCGCCCCGTGGATATCGGCAGCAGTTCCCGCCACTACGCGAGCCGTGAATGCCGAGGCGTTCGATCCGTGATCTGCGTGCAGGACAAAGTCCTTGTCCATCAGTTCCATCGCCTGTGCGCTCGGCTCGTTCCCATCCATCATGTACAGGAAGTTGCCAGCATGGTTCATAGTGGTGCTGGGCTTTATCGGATCTTTACCGTTACGGATGTTGTGATGGGCCATAACGATCGACGGTACCTGCGAGGTAAGTCGCAGACCCTTTCGGAGAGTTGCCTCGGCCGAGTTGTCGTTCCGGTCGGGGTCAAACCCGGAAAGGGCCGAAACGGCCGTCCGGAGCGCGTCCATCGGATGGGCGTCTTTCACCACATCGATTACGTCGAAGATCCGTTCGGGGAGTTCCCGGGCGTTTTTAAGTTCAGCATCGAATTCGTCCAGCTGGGCCTGCGCCGGAAGCTCACCGTACATGAGCAGGTAGGCCGTCTCCTCGAACGTCGAGTGCTCGGCCAGTTCATCGATGTTGTATCCCCGGTACTCGAGGACACCCTGCGTACCATCAATGTAAGTGGTGGCGCTCCTGTCGAAGTAAACGCCTGACAGCCCTCGATGTATCGTGATTTCGTCTGTGGTCATGTTGGGCTACTGTTCCGTCGCGCCAGGGATCGGCGTCGACCTATTGGAATTCCGGCTTGCGGTGAAAGTTGAAAAACCCTGTATTAACAGCGCTTATTTGAACATTGTGCAAACCGTAACAAAGTGATTCGAGGATAAACCGCGCGCAATAGGCCGTCAAATTGACGGCCCATTGATTTTTGTGAGGTTTTCGTGGGCTATATTCCGGCGCCAAATCCGGCGCCAATCACCGCGCGGCCTCCCGCAGCCACCGGAAGGTCAGGACTTGTCCGCAACCTGCTTCAAGAACATGCCGGCAACATCGTCCACCGATTTCTCACCCAGGTTCTCGCCTGTACGGGTGCGGACTGCCACCGCGTTCGACTCGATCTCCCTGTCGCCAACC
The DNA here is from genome assembly GCA_030745955.1 of Dehalococcoidia bacterium. The sequence continues at coordinate 9,163 of JASLNQ010000004.1, forward strand.
ACGAGCATGTAAGGCACCTTTTGGAGCTGGGCCTGCCTGATCTTGGCGTTCATCCGGTCGTTCGAGTCGTCCACTTCGGCCCGCAATCCCGCGGCCCGAAGCCTGGCACCTACATCCTGGCAAAAGTCGTTGTGACGGTCAGCTATCGGCACTACCACTGCCTGTACGGGCGCGAGCCATAACGGGAACGATCCCGACAGGTGCTCGATCAGCACACCGAGGAAACGTTCAAGCGAGCCGTACATCGCACGGTGGATCACGATGGGGCGCTTGCGGGTGCCGTCTTCGGCCGCGTATTCAAGGTCGAACCGCTCGGGTAGCGAGAAATCTAGCTGCACCGTGCCCAACTGCCAGTCACGACCAAGCGCATCGGGTACGAAAACGTCGATCTTCGGGCCGTAGAACGCACCCTCTCCAGGCTCCGCCGTGTATTTCTGGCCAGAACTATCGAGAATTTCTGTCAGGATGGCCTCCGCCTGGTCCCACATCTCGTCCAACCCGACCCGCTTATCGGGGCGAAGGGAAAGCTCAAACCGGTATTTGTCGAACCCGAATACGGCGTAGGCCTCGCCCAACATCTCGAGGAATGAACTGACTTCAGTGCTGATCTGCTCGAAAGTGCAGAAGATATGGGCATCGTCTTGCACCAGCGACCTGACCCGGAACAGGCCCTGCGTAACGCCCGAACGCTCGTTGCGGTGCAGTCTGCCAAAATCGGCCCAGCGCAACGGCAGCTCCCGGTAACTCCGTGAACCGGCCTGGTAAAGCATCGCCGCCGCCGGGCAATTCATCGGCTTCACGCCAAACTCGCGCTCGTCCACGTCGACGAAGTACATGTTTTCTGCGTAGGCCTCAAGGTGTCCCGAGCGTGCCCAGAGTTCGGTGTTGAAGATCAGCGGCGTCATCACTTCGTCGTAGCCGTACTTCTTGTACAGCACCTTGACGTACTCGATAAGGCCGTTCATCACCTGGGTACCCTTCGGAAGGAAAAAGGGACTGGCAGGCGCGATAGGGTCGAAGAAAAACAGGCCCAGGGCCCGGCCGATCCTGCGGTGGTCGCGCTTTTCAGCTTCTTCCCGGCGTTTCAGGTACTCCTTCTGGGCGTCGCGTGACTCCCATGCCGTGCCGTATATGCGCTGCAGCATGGTGTTGTTCTCATCGCCGCGCCAGTAGGCACCCGCGGTCGAGAGCAACTTGTACGCCTTGATATCGCCGGTGCGCTCCATGTGTCCGCCACGACACAGGTCTTCGAAGGCACCATCGGAATGACTGCAGAACGTCACTCTTTCGTCGTCGGAAATACCCTCCAGGATCTCGACTTTGTAGGCATTGTCCTTCACCAGTTCGAGCGCTTCGTTGCGACTCACTTCGCGTTCGACGAACTCGGAGTTCGCCTTGATCGACCCACGCATTTCGAGTTCGATTTTCTTCAGGTCCTCGGGGGTAAATGGCTCCGGAACGGCGAAGTCGTAGTAGAAACCGTCTTCAATCGGTGGGCCGATGGTGAGCTGGGCCTCTGGAAACAGCGTGGTCACCGCTTCGGCGAGCACGTGCGCCGCAGAATGACGCATTCGATCGCGAAAATCTTGCTGGTCTTCGGGGGATAGGTCTTTGAATTTAACCGCCATGGCGATTGACTCCGAAATTGCGAAACGGTGTGAGAAAAATCAACCGTTTCGTATGGCAATTGAGACACGCGCAAAACGCGGCGTGCCCCAGCAAACGCAGAGCGTTCAACTGAGCGGGCGCGTCGCCGTTGTTGCCGGCGGCGCGCCTACGTAGTCAACGTGCGGCGCCCGTCCGACGGGCTGCACTCCGTTGTGTCGCGACCATCCTGCGTATCGTCAACCGATACGCCATCAACCGGCATGGACCGGGCGGGTATTTGCGACATGCTAATCATTATTGCCAGTGACATCTGTCTGTGGTGGGCGGTACAGGACTTGAACCTGTGACCTCGTCGATGTCAACGACGCGCTCTAGCCAACTGAGCTAACCGCCCGCAAACGGAGCTTAAAGTCTATATGAGAACTCGATAAACCGACTGTTCCCGGCTGCCACGTTCTAGGTATTGGCCTGCGTCCCGGTATCGAGCCCAAGGTGCACCGCAATCGACTCCGCCAATGCCAGGGGTGTCTCGCTGCCGTCAACATCCACGACCTCCAGACCCAACTCACCCGCCGAGGCACGGACGAACGCAGCCTGCCGGTGGTCACGGTCCATCCAGTTCCGCCATGCAGCGGCCGGGTCGGTGTGCACATCGAGAATGCCGTGCCGGAACTCGCGTTCTGCGTACCGCGCCTCACGGAACTCATCCGTTGCCACCATCCAAACACTGCGACCCGGCAGGGCAAGCGACCCGGCAAATTCCGGGAGGAAACAATTGCCTTCGATGATCGATTCGGAATCAACGGTCTTCGCCAGGCGCGGGAGCGACTTTTCCATCTCCTCGCGGAGTGAGTCGAGGTATCTCTCGACAGGTCGCCTGCCACTCTCCGCGAACCACTCGCCGGTATCGGTCGTCCGGTACCAGTTCATGGCTGGCGAAGAAGCTTCATCCGACTCGCCCACGATCTCGAACAGCCAGTCGTCGAGGTGCACGACCCTGAAACCGGTCAGCTCACCGAGTGCGTCGGCGACGGTCGACTTCCCCGAGCAGGAACCGCCACCAATCCAGTACGCGCAATCGGTCCACGACTCACTCATCCCCATCTCCGAAAACAACCGTGGCCCCGGCTAGCAAGCCGGGGCCACAGAATACAAACGTAGGTCGCTGCCCATCTATGACGAAAAAGCGTTACTTCCCAGGGCTCTCGCTTTCGTCTCCGCCATCACCATCGCCATCGCCCTCATCCACGAACTGTGGAGCAGCCTCGGTGTTCTCCGCAGCTGTCGAAGTTGAAGCACGGAGCAGTTCAGCAGCGCGTGCCGCGTCGTCGTCACCGGTCTCAGACGATGAGTCATCCCCGGTGGCCGCATCGGACAATGCCGATACCGCAGCCAGTAGACCGTCGTCGCCACCGGATGGAAGGTCGCCGTTAGCGGTTGCTGATGCGGCGGCGGCCGCCGCGGCGGCATCTGCGCCCGGAGCCGGGGCAACCTCGGCACCAACACCGATTAGGTCCGTGCCACCGATTGCCGCAAGCGCCTCTTCGAACGTCGCCGGGGCCTTCGTGAATCCGGTGAGCTGGCCGTCCTTGCGGTCGCCCTCCTCGATTCCCAACCTCTCGCGGCCCTTTTCCGACAGGTCGAGCCGGGCTGGTATTAACCGTCCGATGATCACGTTCTCTTTCAGACCGTTCAGACGGTCAACAGAGCCGTTCACAGCGGCCTCTGTCAGCACACGGGCAGTCTCCTGGAAAGACGCTGCCGCCAGGAAGCTCTGGGTGTTGAGGGACGCCCTCGTTACACCCAGGAGCACCGGGCTGGCAGTGGCCGGTTCACCACCCTCTGCAAGCATGTTGTTGTTCGTGTATTCGTAGTCATGCCTGTCGACCAATTCACCCGGCAGCAGATCGCTGTCACCGGGGTTGTCGACCCTGACTTTGCGCATCATCTGGCGAACAATCACTTCGATGTGCTTGTCGTGCAACTGCACACCCTGCGACCGGTACACAGCCTGGACTTCGTCGACCAGGTAACGCTGCACCGCGGCCTGACCCTCGATCCGCAGAATGTCCTGCGGGTTCTTCGGGCCGTCAGTCAGTGCGATCCCGGGTTCGATTGTGTCGCCGTCACCTACCAGGATCTCCGATGCTGCCGGGATGATGTATTCACGTTCGTCAGTCTCAACCCATGTGATGCGGACCGTGGTCTTCGTAACCTGCACGGTACCGGCCACAGGAGCGGTAATCTCGTCCTGCAACTCGGCATCGGTACCCGCCTTGACGGCAGCCGCCCTGGCAGTTTTCTTAACCGAAAGCACCGGCTCTCCAGCATCGACCCAGTCACCCGTCTTTACGGTCTGACGGTGAGTCCCCGGAATGTCCATCTCCTCGGAGAACTGCTCAGTCGAAATCACCCGGACCACGCGTCCTTCAGGCGTCTGGGCGAGCTCAACACTGCCACCGATCTCAGAAAGAACAGCCATTCCCTTGGGCTGCCGGGCCTCGAAAAGCTCGACAACGCGCGGCAGACCCGATGTGATGTCCTTTCCAGCGATACCGCCGGTATGGAACGTTCTCATCGTGAGCTGCGTCCCGGGTTCACCGATCGACTGGGCTGCGATGATCCCCACCGCCTCGCCCAGCAGCGCTGGCACGCCGGTCGCAAGCGAGGCCCCGTAGCACTTTTGTGAAATGCCACGCTGGGTGGTGCTTGACAACGGCGAGAAGACCCATGCCTCGGTCACGTTGGCCTCGATGATCCTGTCTGCTACTTCACGCGTCACCAGCTCGTCCCGGTCGGCGATCATCTCACCCGTCTCCGGGTGCACAATCGGCTCCGACAGGTACCGGGTCACAATTCGGTCGACAAGCGGCGCCTGCATACCAGTCGGGCCATCGTCGGTGATCAGGATTCCCTGCGCACCGGGGTCGTTCTCCGTGGTGATGATCACATCCTGAGCAACGTCGGCAAGTCGTCGGGTCAGGTAACCCGAGTCAGCCGTTCGCAGGGCTGTGTCAGCAAGGCCTTTGCGAGCGCCGTGGGTCGAGATGAAGTACTCGAGCACCGTCAGGCCCTCAGCAAAGCTGGAGCGGATCGGCATCTCGATAATCCGGCCCTTCGGGTCTGACATCAGGCCACGCATGCCCGCCATCTGCTTGATCTGGGCGATGTTACCTTTCGCTCCCGAATCGGCCATCGTGAAGATCCCGCCGTAGTTCGGCAGGGTCTCTTCAACCGCCTTTGTCATCTTGTCGGATACGTCGGTCCATATGTCGACCGATGCCTTGTACCGCTCGGGCTCGGTGATGAGACCTTCGAGGTACTGCTCGTCGAGCCGCGAGATCTTGGTGTCGGCAGCAGAAAGCAACGACTGCTTCTGCGGTGGCACCACGATGTCTTTCATGGCGATCGTCGTTCCCGACTTTGTTGCGAACCTGAACCCCAGGTCCTTCAGTTCGTCGAGCATCGTCGACGTGGCTTCGTTACCCAGCTCGTTGACAACGTCGCTGACCAGGGTTTCGATCTCACCCCGCGAGAACCGGTAGTTGAGGAACTCCATTGCCTCGGGCAATACACGGTTGAAGATGATCCGGCCGACGGTCGTCTCAAGCCACTCACCGTCGTCATCACGGACCTTGACCAATTCACGCAGCTTAATCCGCTCCGTGTCGAAGGCGAGTTGGACATCCTCGAAATTGGCGAACATCCGCAACTTCAAATTGCCGTCCTCGTCCTTTTCGACCGGCGTAATTTCTTCACCATCTATCCCGGTGAGGTAGTACATACCAAGGACCATGTCCAGCGTCGGTGAAACGATCGGGAAGCCCGAGCTCGGTGCCAGCATGTTGTTGGTCGAAAGCATCAGGCGCTGGGCTTCCAGGACAGCTTCTCGTGAAAGCGGAACGTGGACGGCCATCTGGTCGCCATCGAAGTCGGCGTTGAATGCTGTACACACGAGTGGGTGAATCTGGATGGCAGACCCATCGACGAGCACGGGTTGGAACGCCTGGATACCGAGCCGGTGGAGCGTCGGTGCGCGGTTCAGCATCACCGGGTGGTTCTGGATTACTTCTTCGAGAAGGTCCCAGATCTCCGGGCGAGCGCGCTCTGTCATTCGCTTCGCGCTCTTGATGTTGTGCGCATATCCCTTCACAACGAGGGCGTTCATAACAAACGGCTTGAAGAGCTCGAGGGCCATCTTCTTCGGTAGGCCGCACTCGTATATTTTCAACTGAGGACCGGAAATAATGACCGAACGTCCGCTGTAGTCGACTCGCTTACCCAGGAGGTTCTGACGGAACCGGCCCTGCTTACCACGCAGCAGGTCTGTCAGCGACTTCAGCTTGTGGTTGTGGCTGCCCTGGATGGCGCGGCCACGGCGACCGTTGTCGATAAGTGCGTCAACGGCCTCCTGGAGCATTCGCTTCTCGTTTCGGATGATGATGTCCGGCGCCTGCAGGTCAATGAGGTGCTTCAGCCGGTTGTTCCGGTTGATCACCCTCCGGTACAGGTCGTTCAGGTCACTCGTAGCAAACCGCCCACCATCGAGTTGGACCATAGGGTGCAGTTCCGGCGGCAGTATCGGCAGGACGGTGAGAACCATCCACTCGGTCTTGTTGCCACTCTTTCGGAAGGCTTCAACCACTCGCAGTCGCTTGATCGCCTTCTTCCGACGCTGACCCGATGTGTTGCGCACCTGGTCTTGCAGGTCTGCCCGCAGCTCGTCGAGATCTCTGTTTTGAAGGATTTCGAGGACCGATTCGGCACCCATCGACGCCTTGAACACCTCACCGAACTTGTCGCGAAGCTCGCGGAAGCGGGCCTCGGTGAGCAGGTCCATTACCCGGATCGCTTCCAGGTCATCGATCTTGTCCTGCACGTCCGATTCGACGTTCGCCTTCAGTTCTTCGGTCAGCTCGCCCAGCCTGGAAACCGCGTCCTCACCCTGGATTCCTGCGATCTCGGCCTTCTCGGCTTCGGCCCTCGCTGCGGCCTCTTTGTCGAGCTTCGTTTGCTGCGCCTTCGTCAGCTTCTTCTTGGGCTTGTCGAGTTCGGCCGTTTCAGCGGCGAGGCGCTCGGCCTCGCTTTTGGCGTTGAACATGGCCTGCATCGTGGTGGCGAGGGTCGTTTCAACTTTGTCCGCGGCGATCGCTTCCTTCAACTCTTCGTCATACCGGTTCATCTCGGCGTCCCGGTATGCCCCGAGCTGTTCGATCGCGCCCTGCCGCGCATTTTCGTCAACGGCGGTAACAACGTATTGCGCAAAGTACAAAACCCGTTCGAGGTTGCGCGGTGAAAGATCGAGGAGCAGGCCCAGTCGTGACGGCGTGCCCTTCGAGAACCAGATGTGGGCAACTGGAGCGGCCAGCTTTACATGGCCCATCCGCTCGCGGCGGACCTTCGAGCGCGCTACTTCAACACCACAACGGTCGCAAATCACGCCCTTGTAGCGGATCTTCTTGTACTTACCGCAGTAGCACTCCCAGTCCTTGGTCGGACCGAAGATGCGCTCGCAAAACAAACCGTCTTTCTCTGGTCGCAACGTGCGGTAGTTAATCGTCTCCGGTTTGGTCACTTCTCCATATGACCAGGCTCGAATCTGCTCCGGGGAGGCCAGTGCGATTCTGATTGCGTTGAAATCGGCGCCAGACTGTGCCATGAATTGCCGTTTCCTTCGCCTTCTGGGGCCCTGCCCCAATGGGCGGCTAGCCCACATGGTTGCGCTGGCAGCGCCAGCAAAATCAGATGGCCCGGGCGGATCTCGCCCGGGACGTTATTTACTCGGTTAGTTTTCTTCATCCACGATGCCAGGGATGGCGTTCTCAGTCTCCAGCGATTCTTGGGACGCGAGCGCCTGGAGTGAATCCTCTGAAGGCTCGTCAGGCTCGTCGTCATCAAGCGAGTCCGTCGAGTCGCCACTGCCTGGGTCATCTTCGTCATCGGAAGCGGCAGGCGGCAGTTCGCCACCCGGCAACTCCTGGATATCAAGCGCATCGAGTGGCTCGTCGCTCAGGTCGTCCCAGTTCAGGGGCGCTCCCAGCGTTGCCGACATCTCCTGCGCCTGGTCCCTGACCTGCGTAAACCGCTCGATATCTTCGTTTAGAAGCTCGACCGAAAGCCCGAGGCCCTGCAATTCCTTCAACAGGACGTGGAACGATTCTGGGACACCCGGCTGGATGACCTCCTCGCCCTTCACAATAGCCTCGTAGGTCTTCACACGCCCGATCACGTCGTCAGATTTGATCGTCAGCATTTCCTGCAGAGTGAAGGCGGCTGAATACGCTTCGAGCGCCCAGACCTCCATCTCCCCAAACCGCTGACCACCGAACTGCGCCTTACCACCGAGCGGCTGCTGGGTAATGAGCGAGTAGGGACCCGTCGACCGTGCGTGGATCTTGTCTTCCACCAGGTGGATGAGCTTCAGCATGTAGACGTTCCCGACAGTGATCGGCTGGTCGAACTTCACACCGGTCCGGCCATCGTGAATGTCCTGCTTCCCGAAAATCGGTGCAGAAAGGTTTTTTTCGCGGGCAAGTTTCAGCGACACCTGCATCAGCTCCGAAGGCTTCAGGTCCGTGGTGTCGATGTCTGCAACCTCGTTCAGCCAGATACGCTGGCAGGCCTCCCTGGCGATACCCCGGTTAGAAGGTGCATCGCTCCAGAGCCTGTCGCGTTCGAACCCTCGTTCTTCGAGGTAGGTATCGACTTTGCCCCAGTCGATCTCGGTTGAATCCAGGTCGCGGTGGTTGATCGCGTGCGCTTCGCTCACAAACCACGCACGCGCCAGCTGGTCTTCGATAACGCTGTCCCGCGCACCATCGAACACGGGAGTCCGTGCGTGGAAACCAAGCGTGTTGGCAGCCCAACCCAGGTGGGTCTCGAGCAACTGGCCGAGGTTCATCCGGGAAGGCACGCCGATCGGGTTCAGCATGATGTCGAGTGGAGTGCCGTCAGCCAGGAAGGGCATGTCCTCACGCGGCAGCACCTTGGCAACCACGCCCTTGTTTCCGTGCCGCCCGGCCATCTTGTCGCCCTGGTTTATCTTGCGTGTGTGCGCTACCCAAACCCTGACCGTCTTCGTCACGCCGGGTGCCAGGTCGTCGCCGTTCTCCTTCGTCAGGATCCGAACGTCGATGATCTTGCCGTGCTGGCCGTGCGGAACACGCAGGCTGGTGTCTTTTACGTCACGCGCTTTCTCACCGAAAATCGCTCGCAGGAGCTTCTCCTCGGCAGTCAGTTCAGTCTCGCCCTTCGGGGTGATCTTCCCGACAAGGATGTCGCCGGGGGTCACCCATGCGCCGATCCGCACTATTCCTTCGTCGTCAAGGTAACGCAGACTCTCTTCACCGACATTCGGGATGTCACGTGTGATCTCTTCGGGGCCTAGCTTGGTTTCGCGGGCCTCAACCTCGTGCTTCTCGATGTGGATCGATGTGTACCGGTCGTCCTTTACGAGGTCCTCGTTCAGGATGATCGCGTCCTCGTAGTTATAGCCATCGAATGTCATGAACCCAACGAGCAGGTTCTGGCCAAGTGCGAGCTCGCCACCGTCTGTCGACGAACTGTCGGCAAGCGGCGATCCGGCAATTACCTTGTCGCCCTTGTGAACAATCGGGTGCTGGTTAATCGAGGTGCCCTGGTTGGACCTCACGAACTTCGTCAGCGGGTACTCAGTCGTCTCGCCACCGTCATCGATAACACTCACGTGGTCGCTGGTCGCCTCCGAAACAATTCCGCCCGACTCCGACATCACGACCTGGCCTGAATCGGTCGCAACGCGCCACTCCATGCCAGTTCCCACGAGTGGGGCCTCCGGACGGATCAGCGGGACAGCCTGGCGCTGCATGTTCGATCCCATCAGGGCACGGTTGGCGTCATCGTGCTCCAGGAACGGGATCAGGGCGGTCGAAACGCTCACGATCTGCATTGGCGAAACGTCCAGGTACTGGACCTCGTCCGGATGCACATACGTGTACGACTCACTACCACCCTGCCGCACCTCAACGAGGTTGGCCGTTATCTGGCCTTTGGCGTCCATCGGCGTGGTCGCCTGACCGATCGTGCTCAGCTCCTCGTCATCGGCCGAAAGATAGTCGCGGTCGGTCGCCTCGATGGTGACATATGGCAAAACGCTCACGTCACGCGGCTTAAGCTGGTTCACTATCTCCGCAACGGGGATCGTGATCGCCTTGCCGCTCTCGGCAACTACGTCGCCCTTGTCATCGGCAATATCTTCCAGAGGCGTTCGGCCCTGGATGTCCGGGTCGTCACTCGACATCGACCGCAAAATCTTCCGGTACGGCGTCTCGATAAACCCGTAATCGTTGAGCCGCGCGTACGTGGCGAGGGAACCAAGCAATCCAATATTGGGCCCTTCAGGGGTTTCGATGGGGCAAATACGTCCGTAGTGCGAGGCGTGTACGTCACGGACATCGAACCCGGCGCGCTCTCGTGAGAGACCGCCGGGACCGAGCGCCGACAGCCGCCGCTTGTGCGTCAGTTCGGCCAGCGGGTTGGTCTGGTCCATGAACTGCGACAACTGCGATCCGCCGAAAAATTCCCGGACCGCCGCCACGACCGGCCTGATGTTGATCAGGGCCGCGGGGGTCGTGGTGGTCGGGTCCATCTGGGTTGTCATGCGTTCTTTTACCACGCGTTCCATCCGCAAGAGCCCCACCCGCAACTGGTTCTGAATCAGTTCACCGACCGCACGCACCCGGCGGTTGCCCAGGTGGTCGATGTCATCGTTTGAAGCACGACCGTTGTTAATCGTGATCATGCGCCGGATAAGCTCGACAAAGTCGGTTTTTGTGAGCGTCCGGGTCTTCTCGTCGATCCCGAGCCGACGGTTCAACTTGTATCGGCCGACACGACCGAGGTCGTATTTACGGTCGTTGAAGAACAGGTTGTTGATCAGCTCACGTGCGTTCTCGACACTCGGCGGCTCACCGGGCCGCAGCCGGCGGTAGAACTCAAGCAGGGCCTCTTCCTCGGTCTCGACCGCAGTGTCTTTCGCAAGCGTGGACTCCATGAAGCGGTGCAACGGGTCGTCATCGACATCCGCCACCAGTCCCAGGATTTCATCGTCCGTCTTCCACCCGAGTGCCCGCAACAGAGTAGAGATAGGGGCCTTACGCTTGCGGTCGACTTTTACCGACAGCAGGTCCTTGTTGCTGGTTTCCAGCTCAACCCACGCACCCCGGTAGGGAATCAACTTAGCGCTGCAGAGTTCTCGTCCGGTTGTGGGGTCTGCCTTTGTGGTGAAATATGCGCCGGGCGACCGCACTAGTTGAGAAACAACCACTCGCTCGGCGCCGTTGATAACGAACGTGCCGTTTCGAGTCATCATCGGCACGTCGCCAAAGAACAACACCTGCTCCTTGACCTCACCGGTCTCCTTGATGACCAGCTGGACCGTTACATAGAGCGGGGCGGAGTAGGTGATCTCACGCTGCCGGCACTCTCGTTCGGTGTGCTTTGGGGTCCGAATCTCGTGACCGAGGAACCGCAGGTCGAACCGGCCACCCGAGAAATCCTCGATCGGCGATATCTCATCGAACAGGTCTTTCAACCCGTCGGTCTTCAGCCAATCAAACGAATTGACCTGGACCTGTACCAGGTTGGGAACATCCACCGTGTTCCGAATGCTGCTAAATGCCTTGTAATTGGACTGCTCTGACGGGGCTAACCTGCGATCAGCAACGACCATACTCACACTCCTAGAGCGCTGGGGATGGGGCGACGCGCCTTCAGGAACGCGCGGAAACCGCAAACACGCGCGCAGCCGAGCGCACGTGCTTCCGGTGTTGTTGGGGAATTAGAAAATATGAACCAGGGCGAGACGAAAAGAGATGGACAATTCTCTGACAGCCTGTAAGTTTAGCTTTCCCCCAAATGCGCTGTCAACACGAATTT
>JASLNQ010000050.1 GCA_030745955.1 Dehalococcoidia bacterium
TCCCGCACCGGCGTCGTAGTCGCAGAGAGAGAAGGCGATTTCACACCGGATTTCAGCCTGCTCATCGCGCCGGTCCTCATTGTTGTCGCAGGCTCACTCGTGGCGCTACGAGTCTTTCCGTTTGCCGCGCGACTCATCGCCGCAGCCGGTGCCCGGTCGAACGTCACCGCCCTGGGACTCGGGCTCGCGAACGTTGCCAGGCGACCGTTCTTTCATGGCTGGCCAATGCTCGCATTCGCACTGTCGATAAGCACGGGGATCGTGGCCGGGTCGGTCGTATCGACGCTCGAACGGTCGACCAACGAGCAGGTGCTGTACAGCACGGGCGCCGACATCCACGTCACCACCTCCGGATCGACTGGAAGAGTGGGACCCGAGCAGGTATCGGAAATCAGGGACATGGAAGCGGTCGACATGGTTAGCCCGGCCCTGCGGACTGGGTCGACCGTCGGCACAACCTCGATCGGGGTGAGGTTCACCCTCCTCGCGGTCGATCCGATCAACTTCCAGCGCGTCGCATGGTTCCGTGACGATTTCACCGACTCCGACGCCAGCATCACCCAACTAGTCGACCGGCTGGCCGTGCGGGTTGTTCCCGAGCCAATCGAGCTGCCGCCCGGCACAACCGAGATCTCGCTCTGGGCAAAATCCGAACCCGTCCTACAAAACCTCGAGTTATGGGTAGTGGTCAGAGAGGGGAACGGGGAATCCCGCACGCTGAATCTCGGAAGGTTCCAGGACGGCTGGTTCAACGGATCGGCGAGGCTCAGGAGAATTGTTGAGCCGGTCGAGATCACCTCGATCCAGACCTCACTACCCGTTGGGCCCGACAGCGCTCCGCCGATGGACGTGTTGATCGACGACCTGGTTGCCACAACAGGCGATGGCGCCAGGCACATCGTCATCGACTTCGACGAGCCCGAGCTGTGGACCGGCCTTCCGACATCCGAAGGTGAAGACACCGGTTTCGCAATAACAACCGAACCTCCAGAAATCTCCGGATTCGTGGAAGGCGATGCGGGTACCGGTGTCGCCCGCCTGTCACTTGGTCGGGGATCGAGCCAGGGCATCCGGGGAATCTATCGCCAGGCCGTCGAACGGCCTATCCCGATAATCGCCAGTGCAAATTTTCTGTCACAGACAAGCGTCGGGCTGCGGCGGCCGTTCCTGATCGAGGTGAAGGGGGGGCTCGTTCCGGTCGAGGTGATCGATTCAATCAACTATTTCCCGACACTCGACCCCGCGCGCGGACCGTTCGCAGTGGCCGATATCGACGCAATAATCGACTTCGTTGAATTGCGAGGGCGCGCAGAGGTCAGCCCGAACGAACTGTTTGCCAGCCTGGTGGCTCCTGAATCACCAGCCGCCGAAACGTCAGAGAGCATCCGGGACCTTTTCAGAATTGCCCACGTCGATTCGCGGGCCCGACGTGTAAACGATACTTTCGTCGATCCGGTCGCCGTCGCCGGGTGGCGCGGCATCAGCGTCGTCGCAACCATCGTCGCCGCGGTGATCGTCCTGATGGCATACGCCATTTTCCTTGCGGCCTACGCACTTCACACAAAAGGCGATTCAGCCCTGATACTGGCGCTGGGGGCAAGCAGGCGTGACTACTCGGTGAGTATGATTGCCGAACTCTCACCCGCGATCGTTACCGGCACACTCGTGGGGATAGGGACCGGGCTCGCGGTCAGTTCCCTGATGGTAAGTTCGATGGCCCATACGGGAACCGGCGAACGCCTGGTGCCGCCGTTCCTGCTGGAAACCGATTGGGCGCTGCCGCTCGTTACAATTGGCGCGATATTTGCGATAGTCGTGGCCGGCATCGCTAGCTCCGTCAGGTCATTCAAGGGAATTCATATTGCGCGGATAGCCCGTGAGGGTTTCTCCGCGTCCTCATCATGATCGGAAACTCACTCCAACTCGTCGTGAAGCGAACACTCGCTCACTGGCGGTTGCTTTCCGCCGTTGTCGTCGGGGTGGTGCTCGCATCAACGATCATGGCGAGTTCGGTCATCTTCTTCGATGCACTCCGCGACGTTGCACTCCAGAGGGCGCTCTCTACCCACAACGCCTCCGACATCGACGTGCTTGTCGAAGCCGGACAGGTCCCCACGAACCAGGAAACCCATGCCCAGGTAGTCGAGGCCATGGACGGCTCGATCGTCAGAAAGTTCAACCCGTTCCTCGACCAACGCGAGTTTGCACTGAAAACATGGACGTTCTTCGTCGACCTGCCGCCCCCCATGGTTCCACCGGACGAGTGCTCATGCCGTTCGTCCCTCGGGCGCGATTCGGGAGAAGACGGACAACTCGTCGAATGCGACTGCCGGCGCGTCTTGATGATGACATTGCCAGATGCCGACAACCGCGTAAACATCATCGATGGCACGATGCCGCAAATTTCCACTGCCACCGGCCCCAACGACACGTACATGGTCGAGGCGATCCTCGATGTCGAATCTGCCGAAATGTTGCAATTGCACGTAGGCGACGTGTACCCGGCGAAACCACACTGGGAAGATGTACACGACCGGGTCGACGTGCTCGTCACAGGCCTCTACGAACGCGTCGATCCCGAGGCCGACCACTGGCGGATCCAGAACGAAGCCTTCGGATCACGCACGAACACCCTCCAGTTCGCACGCTTTGTCGTCCCCGAAACAACCATCATCGATGGCCTTGGCGACTACTTCCCCAACATGGGGACCGATTACGCGTGGTGGCTGGACGTGGACCCTGAGCGGATCAAGGCCTCAGAAACCGAATCGATCCGCAACACCATCGATGCCATTGAACGCGAACTGAAGGCGATAGTGGACGGCTTCCTCATGCGGTCGGACTTGCCCGGGGTGCTAAGGGCGTTTGAGACCGACCTGTTCTTTAACCGCCTGCCAATGTTTATAGTGCTGATCCTAATCGTCCTCGTGGTCCTCTACTACGTAGTGACACTCGCCAGCTTGCTGGTTGATGCCCAGCACGCTGAAGTCGGGCTTCTGAGGACTCGTGGCGCTACATCGCGGCAGATCCTCGCAGTGTTCATCATTGAAGCCGCCCTGCTGGCTGCGATCGCCGCCCTGACAGGCCCGTTCCTGGCCATGCTGGGTGTCGGTTTCGTCGGCGTTCTGCCGATCTACAGTGAACTGAACAACGGCGATCCACTTCCCGTCAGGCTCACGGCCGCTGCGTTCCAGATGGCCATCCTCGGTGGATTGCTGGGATTGTTCGCGCTGTTTATTCCCGCACTGCGCGCAACGCGCCTGGGCCTGCTGGCAAGCCGTGTGACCCGCGCCCGGCCGGCCCGGCTCGCGCTCGTCCAGCGCTACTACCTCGACCTTGGCTTCCTCGGCCTGGTGGTGTTCCTGTTCTGGCAGCTGACCAAGCAGGGATCGTTCGTAGCCGTCAGCCTGTTCGGTGAAACCACGGTTAACCAGTTGATCCTCGGTGTCCCGGCGATTTTCCTTGTAGCCGCGGGGCTTGTTTTATTGCGGATCTTCCCCGTGGCCATGGACCTGACCGGCAGGGTGCTATCAAGGCGCCCGATGTCGACGTTCACCCCACCTGCACTGATCCTGGGCATCTGGCAGTTGGCCCGGAATCCCGCCCACCACTCGCGGCTCTCGCTGCTGCTCATCCTCACCTCGGCACTCGGTGTTTTCGCCGCCAGCTTCGGCTCAACGCTCGAGCAAAGCGCCATCGACCAGGTGTACTACCGGACCGGGGGCGACCTGAAAATAACCTCGCTCAACAGAACGAGCGGCGGCATGTCGAATTCGGTCACCACACAACTGGCTGAAGCAGATGGCACCGAGGCCGTAACACCCATCTACCGCGAGTCGGCCAGCATCTCCACCGGGACCGCCGTCGACCAGTTCCAGTTCATCGGAATCGATCTCGAGACGATCGGCGACGTCGCTTGGACCAGGGATGATTTTGGGTTGACACCCTTCGATTCCAAGATGGCAGTCCTCGACGTCGGAGGGTCCGCCGGCATAAGACTGCCCGAAGAGAGCTGGTGGTTGACCGCCCGGATACTGCCGCTGGTCCGCCAGCGCTCAACATTCCTGGTCGCCAGGTTGTCTGACGCAAACGGCCACTTCTTCTCAGTGCCACTCGGAAACCTGACCCCACTCTCTACTAACCAGATGCGCTTCAAATGCCCGCTGGCGGTCGACAGGCAGCCACCCGAATGGTGCCGCGTCGGGTCGAGTCTCCAGGCCACGTCGTTCCGTGGGGTCGCAGGCCTGCTGCCCACACCACCAATTCACCTTCACTCGATCGGCGTGATCGAATTCGAGAACGGTCTCGGGCCCGCGGCAATCGACATCGACGATATCGCAGTGCTGAACCAGACCGGGACCGAGTTGATAATCATCGAAACATTCGATTCGGTAGGCAACTGGCGGACGATGGTCCCATCGCGGGAAGCGCTGGGCGACAGCCTGAGTCCGGCATCAAGCCCCGACGGCACACCCATGCCCGGAATCGCGCGCCTGCGCTGGACCACTGCCGGTCCCCGCGAATATCGTGGTCTCGCACACGGATCTGAACTGGCGGTCGTCCCGGTGATCGCCAACAACGAATTCGTCGAAAAGTTCGGTGGCAATGACGGAAAAGTCATCGATACCTCGGTCGGTGGGGTTCCCGTAAAGGTGTCGGTCCGTGGCACCGTCGAGTACTTCCCAACGCTGGGACTCAGACAGGAGCCGTTCCTGATTGCCGATTTCGATGCCCTCCACGAACGACTGAACGTCGTGAGAACACTCGGCGACCGGCAACCGACCGAGTACTGGATCGCAACCGGACGCGGCACCGAACTCCTGAACTCTGAAGAAGGGATCCTGGAATCGGTAACACCCGGCGACCCGTCAGTCGAGGCTGTTCAGCGAAAACTGACTTCGCTCCGGGTACGACCGGGCTCGAACACCACTGACCGGACAGTCGAATTGTCGGGGGTGGCGTTCGACCCACTCGTCTCGGCGGGGTGGCGCGCTCTGCTCGGAATAGCCTTCTTCACAGTCCTCGTTGTCAGCGCCGTCGGCTTCCTGGTGCACGCACGGGTTTCTTTTGCCGACCGGCGGGCTGAACTGGCGCTGCTGCGGACGATCGGTCTTTCGATGAAGCAACTGCTGTTCCTCGTGGTGATGGAACAGGTGCTCGTGATCGGCGTGGCGGTCGCACTTGGTATTTTTATGGGCACCCAAATGGGGACGACCATCATGCCGTACCTGGCCAGCTCGGGCGAAAACGCGGTGGTCGTGCCACCAATGGCCATTCAAATAGACTGGGCGGGATTCGGAATTACTTTCGGACTTTTGGGGTTAGTATTCCTCGCGGTGATTGGCCTGATCCTGATTTCGGTGTATCGAATGTCGATCCACGCGATCATGAGAATGGGTGAAGGTTGATCCGTGTCACACCATCACAACTTCCTGGGGTAACAAGCAGTGACAACATCGGGCTCTACATATATCGAGTGCAGTGGACTGTTCAAGATCTACAAAGCCGCCGACCTTGAGGTCGTGGCGTTGCGCGGTCTTGAGCTGAACGTCTTTGGCGGCGAGATCATTGCGGTCGTCGGCGCCTCGGGTAGCGGCAAGTCAACGCTGCTGAACATCCTCGCCGGCTACGACGCTCCGTCAGCCGGAAACGTCCGCGTGGGCGAATACGACCTGCTACAGATGACCAACCGGGAAGTGGTCGAGTACCGCCGGCACGAGGTCGGCTTCATCTGGCAGGAGACATCCAGGAACCTGTTCCCGTATCTCACAGCCCTTGAAAATGTCGAACTGCCGATGGTTATCTCAGGGGCACCCGGGCCCGAGCGCACGAAACGGGCACGTGAACTCCTCGATGTTGTAGGGCTCGCCGACCGCGCCGGTCATAAGCCCGCCCAGCTCTCTGGTGGTGAGCAGCAGCGCGTTGCCATCGCTGTGGGACTGTCAAACGAACCGCCATTGCTCCTGGCCGACGAACCGACCGGTGAACTCGACGACGAAACCGGGGTGGAAGTCCTCGAACTTCTCAACAAGATCAATGTCGACCTCGGCACCACGATCATCATCGTGACACACGACCCCGCGATCGCCACAAGCGTCGGCAGGGCCATTGCCATCAAAGACGGCAAAATGAGCACTGAAACGACGCGGGAAGTCTCGTTTGAGCGAAGACTCGGAGGCGAGGCCACCGGTACCGAGGAATTCTTGCTGGTCGACTCAGCCGGTTCAGTCCAGATTCCGCGAGAACTGCTTGAGGAACTTCAGATCGGCCGCAAGGTCAAAGTCGACAAGAGAGATGGAAAGGTGACCCTTGAGTCAGGCGACTGATCAAACCGAAACCCCCGGGCCTCGCGCCGCCACGGCCCCGATTATCCAGGCGATCGAAGTTTCTCGCGACTACCAGTTGGCGGGCGAGACGGTACACGCCGTCCGCTCGGTGAATCTCGATGTGCGGAGCGGTGAGTTCATCACCCTGGTAGGCCGGTCCGGCTCGGGCAAGACCACGCTCCTGAACATGCTGGCCGGTCTCGATCACCCGACATCGGGAAAAGTGCTCTTCCAGGGCACCGATCTGGCCGGGTTCACCGAAAAACAGTTCACCCTCATGCGACGACACAAAATCGGTGTGGTGTTCCAGTCATTCGCCCTGCTCCCGCTGTTATCTGCCTACGAAAACGTCGAGCTTCCCATGCGAATTGCCGGACTCGGTGCCTCAGAACGCTCGGAACGCACTCGCAACGTCCTCGAAATGGTCGGGCTCGAACGGCGCGCAAAGCACCGGCCCTACGAACTCTCCGGTGGTGAGCAGCAGCGAATCTCTATCGCACGGGCTGTTGCCATGCGCCCCGACGTGATTCTCGCCGACGAACCGACCGGAGAACTGGACTCCGTTAACGCCGCCGCCATATTCGGCCTGTTCCGCCAAATGGTGACCAACGAAGGAATGTCGATCGTCGCAACGACCCACGACCGGACATTGCTCGATCTCGCCGACCGGATATACACGGTGCACGACGGTGAGTTGGAACTATCCGAAGTGGGCCAGCGCATCGATGCGGACGAACCGTTCAGGCGCCCGGACCTGGCACCCGGTTCCGAGCAAGCCCCCGCCGACGCCTGACAACCGCTAGAAGTTCGCCGAGCGCCGCCATGCCCGGTCGCGCGCCTCAGTAGCAACGTACAACGCGTCTGCGACGGTCTCTGCAACAACGCTCAGGTGCCCCATCTTGCGACCCACCCTGGCCTCGGTTTTGCCGTACAGGTGAAGACTCACACCCGGCATTTCCAGCGCCCGCGCCCAGTCAGGGTTGCCCCCGGTGTCTTCCCACACCTCACCCAGGAGGTTGACCATCACCGTCGGTGAGTGCAAATTCGGTTCGACGATCGGCAGGCCAGTCAGCACCCGCACCAGCTGCTCGAACTGGGACACATCGCAACCGTCCATCGTGTAGTGGCCCGAGTTATGTGGCCGGGGGGCAAGTTCATTTACGAGAAGCTCGTTCTCCTTCGTAACAAACATCTCAACCCCGACCAGACCCACGACATCCAGCTGCCCGGCAATATCGCTGGCGAGCAGCCGCGCGTTCTCGAGAACGTCGTCTGGCAATCGGGCGGGGACAATCGAAGTGTCGAGAATATGGTTACGGTGAATGTTCTCTGATGGCGGGAACGTAGCCGTCTGGCCATCGATTGTTCGTGCGCAGATCGTCGATATCTCCATCGCGAACGGCACGAACTGCTCGACTATCAACTCAACCCCACGGGCACTCAGCAGGGTGTACGAAAGCTCGGTATCTTCCTCGCGGGTGATGATCATCTGCCCCTTGCCGTCGTAACCCTGCATGGCCGTTTTCAACACCACCGGGTACCCGAGGTCGCCAGCCGCAGCCTGCAGGCCCTCCAGCGACTCCACCTGCCGGAACGGGGCGACCGGGACACCGGCCTTGAGCAGGGCGTTCTTCTCGTGCAGCCGGTGCTGGGTTACGCGCAGCACCGAGACGGAAGGATGGACTGGCTTGAGTTCAGCGGCGGCCGTCACCGAGTCGGCGTCCACGTTCTCGAACTCGTAAGTGACGACATCGACTGCACGTGCCAGGTCCCTTGCAGCGTCCCGGCTCGAATAGGCGTCCACGACCTGGCCATCGGCCACCTGCCCGGTCGGGCAATCCGGATCCGGGTCCAGCACCACGGTCCTGTAATCCATCTGGCGGGCGGCTATGGCGAGCATTCGCCCGAGCTGACCGCCGCCGATGATCCCGATCGTGGATCCCGGGTTGAGCACTGATTCTTGCTTCATTACTCGCTGGTCTTGATGATCGTGCCAGCTTCGACCTCTGCCGCTGCATTCTCACGCCGAGTGGCGACGTTCGCCTGGATTTCGGGGTCGAGCAGGCCGACTATCTGGGCAGCAAGTATCCCTGCGTTCACCGCTCCCGCCTTACCGATCGCCACCGTTGCCACCGGCACGCCCCGGGGCATCTGGACGATCGAAAGCAGCGAATCGAGTCCGCTCAGGTTGTGCGACTCGACAGGCACCCCGATCACCGGCAACACGGTTTTGGCCGCAGTCATACCGGGCAGGTGAGCAGCACCGCCCGCACCGGCGATGATGACCCTTATCCCGCGGTCCCTGGCCTCCGAAGCAAACCGGAACATCAGGTCGGGCGTGCGGTGCGCCGAGATGATCCGGACCTCGTGCGGAACTCCGAGCTCTTCTAGCAGATCGGCGGCGTTCTGCATGATCGGCAGATCGGAAGTGCTGCCCATGATCACGGAAACGAGCGGTTTGGCCATTGTGGTAGTGCTCCGGCTGAAGAGTTTGCCTGCGACCAGACGAGTTTACAGTCGTCCGGCCTGAAAACGCGCGGCAACCCGCCGATAGAATCGTTCGATGCCAATCCTCAAATTCAATTCGCTCGACATCAGCTACCAGGTTTCCGGTTCGGGTCCGCTGCTCATCCTCCATCATGGATTCGGGTCGTGGGGCGGAGACTGGAGCCGCGGCGGGTGGATCGAGCCGCTGGAGCGTTGCGCCACGGTACTGACATTCGATGCGGTCGGCCACGGCCGGTCCACGCGCTCTCACGACACCGCAGACCACGAAATCGAACGACGCGCCGCCGTGGTGATTGCACTTGCCGACGAGTTTGGGTCCGAAAAGTTCGGCTTCATCGGCTTCTCGCTGGGCGGCCGGGTCGGCTTTGAACTCGCCGCCTCGCATCCGGAGCGCCTGTCGGTGCTTGCCATCGGCGGGATGCACCTGCCGCCACCCTCGGCGGAATCCGAGCGGATCGAACGGCGTATCCGGGTCTTGCGGTCCGGCAGGGCAAAATCGGTCGAATCGCCCGATGGCGACCGGCCCGGGAACGATCCACTGGCCCTGGCGGCCTCACAGGAGGCGTTGTTGCGGTGGCAGGGTGCAACTGGACGGCTTGACTCGCACAACGCTCCAACCCTGCTGTTCTGCGGAGAAAAAGACAGTCACTTCGCAAACGCAAAGGAAACTGCTGCATCGATGAATTTCGCATTTGTGGCACTCCCCGGCACCGATCACATCGATACGTTTTTCTCACCCGGGTTCGCCGTGAACTCGGTCGCAGAATTCGTTCGTAACCACCTCGAATAGCAGGTCAAACACCCAGCTTCGCGGTGCTACCATTTTTTGCCGTGTACGGCTAGCAGGTCCAATTTCAACGATTAACGGGGGCTCCTCACTTCATGACGACCGGTGACGGTTCTGACGACGATTTCAAACGTGCGATGGTGGTTGTGGCCCATCCTGACGACGCCGAGTACGGCTGCTCAGCCTCGGTCGCAAAATGGTGCAGGCTCGGGTGGGAGGTGGCTTACGTCCTGTGCACCGACGGTTCGAAGGGTTCCGAGGACCGATCGATCACTTCCGAGCAACTTGTCGATATCCGTTCCGAAGAACAGCGGGACGCCGGCAGGACACTCGGCCTGAAAGACGTCGTGTTCCTCGGCTACCCGGACGGATATCTTGAACCGACACTCGAGCTCCGGCGTGATATCACACGCGAGATTCGCCGGTGGCGGCCTGATGTGCTGATCACCGCCAACCCAACACGCGAACTCATGAGCTCCGGGTACATAGGCCACCCCGACCACTCTGCCGCTGGCGAAGCCGCCCTTTCGGCAGTATTCCCATCGGCGCGCGACCACCTCACGTTCCCTGAACTTTACAACGACGAAGGCCTGGAGCCGCACAAAGTCCGAGAGGTCTGGATAATGAGCTTTGGCGACAGGGCCAATTTCTGGAACCCAATTGAAGAGCAAGATGTCGACACCTCGATCGCTGCGCTCACGAAACACGCCAGCCAGGTAACGAATCCTGATGAGTCCGGTAAATGGATGAAGAAGCGTCGGGCCGAACTCGGTGGACAGATCGACGCCGACTACGCTGAGTCCTTCCGCAGGTTCACCCTCAGCTAGCACCGACCGGCCAGCAGATCTGCCGGTTCTCGAGCCAACGAAAAAGCCCGCCGGACGGTTAGTCCGGCGGGCTCTCTGGTGTCATGGCCCGCTACCCGGGCAATTACTGCTGCGGCAGGTTGGCTTACTGCTCGTGGGGGTCGGAGGCCCCGATGTTGAGCAACGGTCGTTCGCCAGGACCGGAGGGCTTGTCGTTGTCGTCGCCGGCACCGACGTTGAGCTTCACCGTGCTTACGGAAACGCTGGGCTTGTCGCTATCGTCACCAGCGCCGATGTTGAGCTTCGAGCGCTCGACCACCAGTGCGGGCTGAACCTTGACCTGGCCGCCGTTGCCTTCTTCATCCGGGTCGCCGTTGGCGATCGTGAAGTTGGCGTAGTTGGCTGACCGGGCGGGCTTGTCGTTGTCGTCGCCGGCACCGATGTTG
>JASLNQ010000051.1:0-4401 GCA_030745955.1 Dehalococcoidia bacterium
CTCGTTTCGGCGTGCTTGCAGATTTCACGAATTGAGACGCCGTCGAAACCTTTCTTCGCAAACAGGGTCGTTGCGGAAGCAAGTAATCGATCCCTGGGCGGAGGGAGTTTCGTTTCGTTCATGATCTGATCTCCCGGGCACGGGGGCCAGTACGCGGTGTTTTTCCGACAGGGCTCTAAACCATGCCGATAGCTCTTGCCCAATTTTTTCGGGGTGCGTCTCCTGAAGGAAGTGCTTTCCCGGGCCGAGATCAACGACGCTGAGGTTAGACAGATTCTCGCGGCACCACACTACCTCGGGAGCCTTAATGGCGACCCCGTCATCACCATGAAACAGCAACTTGGGGATGTCGACTCGGGTGAGCCATTCGAGATACACCGTCACGACATTGTGATTGTCGGCCGGTTTCCCGTCAAACGGGACCTCCTTCGGCCATTGCCGCACGGCTTTTCGACTCGCTATCGTCGGGTACGCCGAGTGGTAATGGGTCAGCGCCTCGGGGCTCAGCCTGGCGTAGGTCAGGTCCTGCAGAAGCTTGCGCAGGAAAACGTTGGCAACGCCGATCATCAACCAGTTGAAAAAGCTCGTTCTCATCAGGCGCATGCCAACCCTGAGACTCCCCGGTAGATCGGCGTAGGACATCGTGCGGACCATCGCCTCCATGAACGCGATTGCCCTGGTATCTCCGGCGTGTTCATGCGCCCACCGGAACCCGAGACCCGATCCCCAGTCGTGTATAACCAACGTGAGGTTCGACCCGATACCGAGTGCTTCGATAAAAGCACACAGGTAACGGTACTGGTCATCGTAGCGATAGGGGATATCGGGGTGGTCTGACTCACCCATGCCGATAAGGTCAACGGCGATACAGCGCGCCTGTCCCTCGACATGTGGAATTATGTTTCGCCACAGGTACGAGGATGCCGGGTTACCGTGGATGAACAGGATCGGATCACCCTCTCCGACGTCGACGTAGTGCATCTTCGATCCGAGAACCTCGACGAACCTGGACTCGAACGGGAATCCCGAAGGTATGACGTCGCTACCTTCCGAAGTTGATGACACGCCACCTTGAGCCAAACTGGGCTCTGCCCTCCGATCGCTTCCCATCGTGGACTCCCTTTCTCGAAGTAACCGGCTATAACTATCGTTAGAGATAATATAACAAATGTTACATTCACGAGAATGAGCACCTGCCCTGGGACGCCTCTCATCTAACGGGTAGCTCTCGACTCACTCTGGGTTTTACCCTCATTCGGCCTCGGCGGTTTCGGGGCTTATAATTGATCCGTTCACCCGTTTTTACCGGGTGATCCGGCCTGAACTGGAAACGATTTTTGCCACCGGGTGAGTGGCTGCCTGTCTATGACTACCAGCAAGCGTGATTACTACGAGGTCCTGGGGGTTGCGCGCAACGCCACGCCCGAAGATCTCAAAAAGGCGTTTCGACAACAGGCGCTCAAATACCATCCCGACCGCAACAAGGAGGCCGACGCCGGCGATCGCTTCAAGGAAGTGAACGAGGCGTACCAGGTCCTCAGCGATCCACAGCGCAAAACGCAGTACGACCAGTTCGGGCATGCCGGCGTGAACGGCCGGGCGGGTCGGGGATTCGACGGGTTCGAGGGTTTCGGCGGGTTCGGCGATATCTTCGATTCCTTCTTCGGTGGTGCGACCCGGCAGACGTCGAACCGGGGCGTCGATCTCGAATTCCAGGTCAACATCTCTTTCCGTGACGCCGCATTCGGTGTGGCGCGTGAACTCGAGCTCAACCGCATGGAGCGCTGCGAACGGTGTAACGGCAGGAAGGCCGAGCCGGGAACAGAGGTTGTCGAATGCTCTACCTGCCACGGTGAGGGCCGGGTCAAGCGCACGCAGCGGACGTTCTTCGGTCAGTTCCAGCAGGTGACCGCCTGCCCTACCTGCCAGGGTGAGGGCCAGACCGTGAAAACGGCCTGTAAACAGTGTTCGGGGCAGGGGACGGAGCGCAACACCCGCCGTATCGAGGTTCAGATCCCGGCCGGCATTGAGCACGGCACCCGGATGATTATTCACGGCGAGGGCGAAACAGGCGGCAGGGGCGGCGAGAACGGCGACCTGTACGTTCATGTCGGTGTCGAACGGGACAAGACGTTCTCCCGCAGGGGTAATGACGTGCTGATGATCGCCGAAGTGAACATGGTGATGGCGGCGCTTGGCGGGATCATCAGCGTAGAAACACTCGACGGCACGACGGATTTCAAGATCAAACCCGGCACCCAGTCAGGCGTGGTTTCCCGGATAAGAGGCGCCGGCATCCCGTACATGCGTGGCTCGGGCCGACGCGGCGACCAGCTGGTTGAACTGAGAGTCGTCACCCCGAGTAAGCTCAACGACCGCCAGTCGGAGCTTATGCAGGAACTGGCGGAATCGTTCGGCCTTGAAAATGTTGGCCAGGGCGCCGATGGAGGCCAGGGGATTTTCGACCGATTCAAAGACGCTTTCAGGGGTGAGGACGAAAACTCCTGAAGACGGCCTGATCAGTGAGCAGGTTTGACCGGATGCACCAGACGCGTTGGTTGCAGCTAAGCATCAAAACACCGCCGGAGTATGTCGAACCGCTGACCCACCTGTTCAACCTTCACGGCGAGGGCTCTGCCGCGGTCGAACGGCCCGGCGGGTTCAATCCCGATGAGGGTGAAGCGCCCGATCCTGCCGCATGGGTGACCATTCGTGGCTGGCTGCCGTTTGACGCAACGACTGAGGGTCGCCGGACGGCAATCGATGTTGGCGTCCGATTGATCAGGCACTTTACCGACCTCCCCGAACTTGAAAGTCACGAGATATCGGACGACGAGTGGCGCAGCCAGGAGTTCGAGCCCATCAGGGTCGGTACGAACCTCGTGATAGTGCCCCGCTCAGCAGAGTTCAACCGTGGCGAGAGCGACATTGTGATCGAACTGGAGCCGGGGCTGGCCTTCGGGACGGGGCACCACCCGACGACCCTGATGTGCCTGGAAGAGATCGAAAAAGCCGTGAGGCCGGGGGACCGTTTCCTCGATGTCGGGTGCGGGTCGGGAGTTCTCTCAATTGCCGCCCTTGCGCTGGGCGCAGCGCACGCGGTGGGGCTGGATATCGAAGACGATGCTGTGGTTTCGGCGCGGAGGAACCTTGAGGAAGCCGGATTTTCGGACCGGGCAAGAGTCCTGCACGGTAGCATCCCTCATGCGGGAGCGCCGGACGGTGCTTTCGATGTGGTCGGGGCGAATATCTCCGCTAACGTGCTGATCGAGCTGGCACAGCCGCTCCTCGCCTGTGTTTCCGAGGGTGGTGTGATAATCACATCCGGCGTGCTTGATGACCGGCTCGCCGACGTGATTTCAGCATTTGAACAGGCTGGCGGTGTGGTGCAATTGAGTAGAAAAATCGAGGATTGGACAGCTACTCGGTTTGTGAGGGCGAGGTAATGCACCGTTTCTATGTACCAAACCTAAACGCCCCGGGTCTCGACGCCGGGGACGGCACGATCAGGCTCGACGGCCCGGTGGCCCGGCAGCTAACCACCGTGCTACGTGCCGTCACCGGTGATCGGATCAGGCTTTTCGATGGAACGGGGTTGGAGTGGGAGGCGGAGATAGACCACGCGGGCAGGGGCGAGGTGTCGGCGAGGTTGATCGGGGCAGTGGAGCCGGTTCCAGAGCCATCTATCAAGGTGACGATGCTGCTTGGACTGGCGCGCCCGGAACGCATCGAACTGGCGGTTCAGAAGTGCACTGAACTCGGGGCGGCCGGATTCGTCCCCGTCATGAGCGAGCGCGTGCAGGGTGGGACTACGGGTTCGCCCTCGGCAAGCAGGCTCGAACGCTGGCAGAGGATTGCTACCGAGGCTGCCGAGCAGAGCGGGCGTGCGACGGTCCCTGGGATCGCGGCACCGCTGCCGGTCATGGATGCAGTCCCCGGGCAGTTGGGCGATCGGCCCCTGCTCTGCATGTGGGAGGAGCGGGGTAGTCAATCTTTGCCGCTGCGTGATGCCCTGGAAAAACTGAAGACCCGCGAAGGCGATGAGCTGGAATCGACCGGGCTGGGGGTATTGATCGGGCCACCCGGTGGTTTCAGCGAACAGGAAGCGACGGCGATACACGACGCCGGCGCCGAGTTGGTTACTCTAGGCCCGCGGGTGCTCCGGAGCGAAACGGCAGCTATCACGGTAATGTCGGCAATCCTTTACGAGATGGGTGACCTGGGCGATTTGCGGGGGTGAGAGGGTCGGGGCGAGAGCCGCGTGACGACGAGGGGAAGAGGCGGCCTGCATACGGGATCGGTCGGTATCCCTCCGCAGGGTCGGGACGCGGGCAAGGTGTGATCCGGGGAGAAAGGTTAATACCTGACCTCGGGCTGCAGGGTGCGCGCCATGAGGTCTCG
>JASLNQ010000051.1:4411-10715 GCA_030745955.1 Dehalococcoidia bacterium
TCTCGAATCGCCTCGGCAGGTGTCGCACCCTCGAACAGCACACGGTGTGTCGCCGCCGCGATGGGCATCTCGATCCCCAGCTCTTCCGCAAGCCGGACTGCGGCCCGCGTGGTGGGAACGCCCTCTGCCGTCTGCCCCAGGTCTTCGAGAACGGTTTCCAGGTCTTGTCCGGAAGCTATGCCTACCCCGAGCCGGTAGTTCCGACTCAGGGTCGAATAGCAGGTGGCGATCAGGTCGCCCATGCCGCTCAACCCGGCGAAGGTGTCTGAACTGGCGCCCATCGCCATGCCAAGACGGGTGATTTCGTGCAGCCCGCGGGTCACATATGCCGCTTTCGCGTTGGCCCCGAGTTCCGCTCCATCAATAAACCCGGCCCCGATAGCGATGATGTTCTTCAAGGCCCCGCCAAGCTCGACGCCGGTCACGTCCTCGCTCCGGTATACGCGAAACACCTCGGAACTGAGCTGCGACTGGACCGATTCGCCTATCGACTCGGAAGGAAAGGCGATGGTGGCGGTTGCGAGCTTACCCCCGGCGATCTCGGGTGCCAGGTTCGGACCGGAAAGCACGCCGACCCGTTCAGTGTCGAAGCTGGGTAGCTCCTCGGTGATCACCTGGGACATCCGCTTGCCCGATTCGATCTCGATGCCCTTGGTGGCGCACACAACGTTCGTGTTGACCGGCAGGGCGGCGGCGATCTTTCTGAGATTTTCCCGCATGGTGACCGAGGGGACCACCACCAGCACGAGGTTGGACTCTGCGAACGATTCGTCGAGAGAGGCGGTCACGCTCATCGATTCGGGAAATTCGACACCGGGGACAGACCGTTCGTTTACGCGCGCGTCTGTCAGTTCTTCAGCCCGTACCCCGGTGCGGGACCAAAGGACCGCTTTATGGCCGGTGCGTGCGAGGAGTATTCCGAGGGTTGTGGCCCATGCCCCCGTCCCGACTATGCCGATGTGTGTCACAAGGGCAGTTTACGGTGTTCGCTCGGCCCTGCGCGGCGCAGGTTTGTTTTCCAGCCGGGATTCGTCGCCTTTTGCGAGGCGGTCGATGTTCGACTGGTGGCTCCACGCGATCAGTACTCCAACGGGGATTGCAAACAACAAGTACCAGAGATCGTGCCGAACGCCTAGCGCGGTGAGTTCAAATGCACTGAAAATAATCAGCGTGCCAAGGCTCAAACTGGTTCCGATGAGCGACCCGAGCGAAATATACCGCGACAGGGCCGCAATCGCGATGCCGATCAGCGCAACCACGGCTGCAAGCGGGGAAATTACACACAGCGCCCCAAAACCGGTGGCCACTCCTTTGCCGCCCTTGAACCGTATGTATACCGGGTACATGTGTCCCAGGACTACGGTCGTTCCGGTAGCGGCTATGAGCCAGGGATCGCCAGCAATTGCGAAACGGGTGACCGCCGCGATGATGACACCCTTCGCGACATCTGATGCGAGCACTGCCCCGCCCGCTCTCGGGCCAAGTGTGCGGGCCACGTTGGTTGCGCCCGAGCCACCGCTGCCGTAGCTGCGGATGTCGACGCCCCGCCAGAGCCTCCCGACGATGACGCCAGAGGGTATCGCCCCCGCGAGATAGGCGATCACGATGGCGACTACGGCGACGACAATGTCGATTGTCGAATCACTCATCTTCCCGACCCTGGAATGACATCTTCAGTGGCGAACCGACGAACCCAAATTTCTCTCGCAGGCGGTTCTCCAGGTACCTGCGGTAGCTGAAGTGTATTAGTTCTGGGTTCCGAGCGGTAAATTCGAACGTGGGAGGCGAGGTCCGAGTCTGGACACACCGGAAGATCCTGGGACGTTTGCTGCCGAAGCCGGGCAACGGGTTATCGCCCATCGCGTCGAACACGGTCCGGCTGACATCGGCGCGGGGTATCTGCTTCGAGAACTCTCCATAGACTTCCATTATCGTGGGGAGCACGTTAGCCACTCCCCTGCCGGTGAGTGCGGAAGTGAAAACTACCGGTACGTCGGGAATGAACTTGAAGCGGTTCTTTACTTCAGCTTCGGCCTCGACACGATCGAGGTCCAGCTCTTTTGACAGGTCCCACTTGTTTACCACGACAACGGCGGCACGCGCAGCGTCATCGATGTAACCGCCGATGTGCGTGTCCTGGGCAGTGACGAACTCGGTCGCATCGAGCACGAGGACGGCGACGTAGCAGCGCTCAATCGCCCCGATCGACCGGATCGCGCTGTACTTTTCGATACCCGCCTCGGCCTTGCCCCGTCGCCTGAGGCCCGCGGTATCGAGAAAGGTGATCCGGGTGCCTTCGTAATCGAACTGGGAGTCGAGAGTGTCGCGGGTCGTGCCCGGAACGGGGCTGACTATCGCGCGGTCCTCCCCCGTGAGGGCGTTGAACAGCGCCGATTTGCCAGCGTTGGGCCGCCCGGCAATAGCCACCCTTACGGAATTTGGGCCTGCCATCTCAGGCTCGAAAGGCGGCATTTCAGCGAACATGGCCTGCATCAGGTCGCCGACACCTGTGTCGTGATATGCGCTGATCGGGTGGGGTTCACCGAGTCCGAGCGAGTAGAAGTCGTAGACCAGGTTTTCGCGGGCGAGTGAATCGGCCTTGTTGGCTGCGACCACCACCGGGCGGCCTACGCGCCGCACCATGTCGGCAGCGTCTTTATCCGAATCGGTCACACCGTCGTTCACGTCAACGGTGAAGATGATGCCGTCGGCCTGCTGCAGTGCGACTTCGACC
Organism: Dehalococcoidia bacterium; assembly: GCA_030745955.1. The sequence goes on from JASLNQ010000051.1 coordinate 7,146, forward strand.
TGCCCTTTAATGTCGTCCCACAGGAGGGCGTTGTGCGGGCGGTCTTCAACACCGGCGGTATCGACGAGGAGGTAGCGGTGGCGGCCCCACTCGGCGTCGATCGACACCCGGTCACGAGTAGTGCCGGGGATTTCGCTGACGATCGCGATCCGACGGCCCGCAAGTCGGTTGAACAGCGTGGATTTGCCGACGTTGGGTCGGCCAATTATTGCGATTACGGGAAGGGCCATCGGATTTTGATTGTGGCTGTGACGCAGCCAACCGCGCTACGGGATGTTCGCCTGCCGGTTTGCCGGTCCGCGACCGGGCAGGAATCCGGGCAGCTAGATAAGTTTTTCCATGAGTGCGGCCTGTGCCCAGAGGCGGTTTTCGGCCTGCTCGAAGGCTACCGACCTTGGATCGTCGAGCAGGCCTTCCGATATCTCCTCACCCGGGTGTGCGGGCAGGTCGTGCATGAACTTTACATCTGGCGAAGCGAGGTCGAGCAGGGCCGGGTTCACCTGGTAGCCATCGAATGCCGCGAGACGTCTGGCCGACTCGGCTTCCTGTCCCATACTCGTCCACACATCGGTGTAGACGATGTCCGCGCCGGATACGGCTTCCCGGGGATCGGTGATCTGCTTCACCGATCCACCTGCGGGAGCGCCGTAGGCATTTGCGCGTTCCAGTTCAGCAGGCGGCAGCTCGTAGCCACCGGGGGATCCGACGGTGAGGTGACCGCCCAGTCCGGCGACCGCGTACGCCAGGCTGACGGCGGTGTTGTTGCCATCACCGATGAAAGTGATTTTAACGCCTGCCACGCTGCCAAGCTGTTCGAGGATGGTTTGCGTGTCGGCGAGGGCCTGGCAGGGGTGCTCGGTATCGGTGAGGGCGTTGATGACCGGAATGGTGGCGGCTGCCGCAAATTCCTCGATGGTCGCCTGCGCGAAGGTGCGAATGACGGCGATTTCGGCCATGCGGGAGATGACTTTGGCGACATCGGTGACCGGCTCACGCTTGCCCAGCCCAACCTCTTCCGGGCTGAGGTAGAGCGGGTTGCCACCGAGTTTGTTCGTGCCGATCCAGAATGAAAGCTTGGTGCGGAGGGATGGCTTCTCGAAGAGTATGACGACCGACGCGCCGCTGAGGGCATCACTCGGCGCGCCCGATTTCAGTTCGATGGCACGTTCGAGCAGGGGTTGAATTTCGCCATGCCCGATGTCGCGGAGATTAAGAAAATGTTGAACCATTGGAGTGGCCTTGACTTGAGTCAGGAAAGAGGGTGGACGTGCGCTGATTCAGGGTGCCTATGCACCCCTGGTTCGGTAATGGCGATAGCGGATTGCGCCGAGGTTTACCAATGGGGTAGTCCGGGGATCAGCGGCCATAGGCCAGCAGCGGAGGATCCTGGGTCGTGAATATTGGCCGGTCAGTCTGACCGGCGAGCGTTCAATTCTACCCCGCCGTGGCCCGCGGTACTATCGCAATGGCCAGACTACTTCGGGGAGCGGGAATGGCCGGGGAGGACGGGCTGCCCCGAGCATGCAATAGCCGTGCGAGTAGTTTTTACCTCACTCCGCGCGAGAGCCTCACACCACCGAGGGCAACGTTCCCCCTCAACCTAACCTTCTCCCCGGTGGAGAAGGAATGAGGCGGGCGATCGCGAGTTCTGCCGGGGCTTACGCTGGTGTGAACATCAGCAGTGTCTGTCCGCCCTCATTGTGCTCATACACGGGTTTCAGCGGCATGCCGATCTGCAGGTTTTCCGGTTCGGGATCAACACTGACGATATTCGTGGGCACGATCACGTCTTCTTCAAGTTTCACGAGGGCCGTGATGTACGGGACATCGCCGGCAAATCCGGGGTGCGGGGGCACGTGTGCGATTGCGAACGTGAACAACTCGGCGTTGCCGGAAGCCTGGACCCATTCGACCTCGCCGCCGGGGTCCGAGACCGATATGGCCCGTGGGAAGAACTGGAATTCACCGGTGGCCACCGACCGCTGCAGCCAGATCTCTTCGTTCTTCAGGCCCTCCCAGTAGCGATCCGATTCGGGCTGAGGAACGGGTTGGGGTTTCGGTGTGTTACTGGTCATGTCGTTACTCCACTCCCAGGACTATCGTGCCGGTAGACGACAGCAGGCCGCCGGTGCCGTGGGCGACTGCGAGGTTGCATTCGTCGAGTTGTCGTTCTCCCGCCTGGCCCCGCAGCTGGCGGGCGGCTTCGACAACGGTGAAGATCCCGTACATACCGGGGTGGGTGTACGAGAGTCCGCCACCGTTGGTGTTGAGCGGGAAGTCGCCTCCCGGGGCCGTGCGTTGCGAGGCGACGAAATCCGGGCCTTCGCCGGGACCGCAGAAGCCGAGGTTCTCCAGGGTGACCAGCACGGTGAAGGTAAACGAATCGTAGATCATCGCCAGGTCGATGTCCGAGTGCGAGACGCCGGCCATTTCGAGGGCCTGTGGTCCGGTTTTTCGACCGAACGCACGTGTCAGATCGGGCATCTGCGAAATCATCGAGTGGTCGTGACCTTCGCCAGCGCCGAGTATCTTCGCGCTGCCGTTCCTGGCGTCGCGTGCGCGCTCCGGCGTCGTGATCACTATCGCAGCGCCCGCATCGGTCACCAGGCAGCAATCAAGCAGGTGGAACGGCCATGCCACCCACCTGGAGTCGTGGTAGTCCTCGAAGGTGGCGGTCTTGTCGTAGAAATAGGCCATCGGGTTGAGATTGGCCCACTTGCGGGTCGAAACCGCGATCTCGGCCATCGCCTGCCGCGTTCGGTCCTCGCCGTACTCGTGCATATAGCGCGTTGCAGCCATTCCGTACGAGATGGGCGGGCCGATGATTCCGTAGGGGGTTTCATACTGCGCCGAAGGCGTGCCGGGGTTCCTGGGGATCGGCGCACGGTCGGACCTGCCGGACTGGCCGTGGGTGATAAGTGCGACTTCACAGTATCCGGCTTCTATCGCGGTCAGGGCGTGGGCCACATGGATCACAAACGACGAGCCGCCGACGGACGTGCTGTCGGTGTAGCGGGGGTGGATGCCAAGGTACTCGGCAACGTCCAGTGTCGACCATCCGGCCGTAAACAGGGCATCGACATCGGACAATTGCATGCCGGCGTCGTTGAGGGCGTTGATCGCCGCCTCCGAGTGATGGGCGAGCGGTGATTTTTCGGGGACTTTTCCAAGTCTGTCCGATTCGCCCACCCCGACGATATGGGCTTTGCCGGAGAGATTTTTGAGTTTCTGGATGTTGGGCATTTCTTCACTTCCCTGGTTCTGCCAGCCGCCCGGTCGACGACCGGATGGGACCGGCGGCCGAGGGTTTACTGCATTGGCGAGTAGGGAGTCGGCAAGAGGGTCTGGTTGCGGACGTTTTTGACGATGAGGCCGTCGCGGTGGGAATCCTCGACAACCTTCGCCCAATCAGGGTCGTTGCGGAAGCTCTCCCACGCTTCCGCACGCTGACCCGCATTCTCGAACGACACCATGTAGGTAAGTTCGTGGTTGCTTTCTCCTACGTCGGTAACCCAGTAGCCAACGTTCTTGATCCCATGCTTTTCGAAGAGCTTCATGGTGTGGTTGGCG
>JASLNQ010000052.1:0-5867 GCA_030745955.1 Dehalococcoidia bacterium
CTGCGGGCCGCGGCGCTGATATCGATCCTCACCACCATCGGGGTCGTAGTCATCCTTGTGGTGCAGAGTTCGGGGTTCTTTGCGGAAGTCTCCGTCTGGGAATTCCTCTCCGGCACCGAGTGGGCACCCCTTCTCTCACCCCAGAAATTCGGGGTGTTGTCGCTCGTGGGCGGCACGCTGCTCGTGGCCGTGATAGCGGGGATCGTTTCGCTCACGCTGGGACTCGGCGCCGCCATCTTTCTTTCCGAGTACGCACCCGAACGGCTCCGCCGCGTGCTGAAGCCGATACTCGAGGTCCTGGCCGGCATCCCGACGGTCGTTTACGGCTACTTCGCACTGACATTCGTTACGCCGATTTTGCAGGACATCTTCGGCGCCGACCGCGTGATCGTCTTCAACGCCCTGTCGGCCGGACTGGTGATGGGTCTGATGATCATGCCGATGGTCTCGACGCTGAGCGAAGACGCGATGGTGGCGGTGCCACGTTCGCTGCGCGATGCCGCATACGCCCTGGGGGCGACGCGTTTCGAAGTGGCGACCAGCGTGGTGATCCCGGCCGCGCTTTCGGGAATCGTCGCTTCGTTCATCCTCGCGGTCTCGCGGGCGATCGGCGAAACGATGATCGTGAAGATCGCTGCCGGTGCCACGCCCAACCTCACGCTCAACCCGCTTGAGAGCATCCAGGCCATGACGGCCTACATCGTGCAGGTCAGCCTTGGCGAAACTCCGCAGGGGTCGCTTGAGTACAAGACCATCTTCGCCGTTGGCCTGCTGCTGTTCGTCATGACGCTCGCCATGAACATAGTGGGCCGCTGGGTCATCTCCCGCTTCAGGCAAGAGTACGAATAGATATGGGCAGTTCACCGAATAAAGCACAGAGCCGCCAGCGGTCGCACAATATCCGCGTGTGGCGCGACCGCGCGTTCGTCGGGGGGTTCGTGATGGCCGTGGTGATCGGCATCGCCGGGCTGGCGGCGCTGCTGCTCGACGTGCTTTCCGACGGCCTGCCGTTTCTCAACTGGCATTTCCTCACCAGTTACGCATCGAGAAAGCCGCTGGAATCCGGCATCCTGGCACCACTCGCCGGCACGGTGTGGATCGTCGGTATGACGGCATTATTGACCATCCCGATCGGCGTTGGGACGGCGATATATCTCGAAGAGTTCGCGAGTAAAAACAGGTTCAACCGGCTGATCGAGCTGAACATCGCCAACCTCGCCGGCGTGCCGAGCGTTATCTACGGGCTGCTGGGCCTGGCGGTCTTCGTGCAGTTCCTGTTCAACGGCTCTCGAAACGTCACGGCTGGGGCGTTGACGATGACGTTACTGGTGTTGCCGATCGTGGTGATCGCATCGCAGGAGGCGATAAAGGCCGTACCGGCGAGTTACCGCGACGCTGCATTCGCGATGGGTGCGAACAGGTGGCAGGTGGTGAAGGCGGTCGTGCTGCCGCAGGCGCTGCCCGGCATGATGAGCGGGATTATTCTTGCGCTCTCACGGGCGATCGGCGAGTCGGCCCCGATCCTGATCATCTCGTCGCTGGTCTGGGTGACGTTCGTGCCCGCTTCGCCCGACTCGAAGTTCACTGTCCTGCCGCTTCAGATCTTTACGTGGATAAGCCAGCCGCAGCATGAGTTCCGCGGGATCGCAGCCGCCGGGATCATCGTGCTGCTGGCAGCCCTGCTCAGCATGAACGGCATCGCGATCTGGATCCGCAACAAGTACCAGGTCCGCCTCGATCAGTAGGGGTTTGACGAGCCGCCCGCGGCCTTCGGACTCAAGCTTTTCACCGCTCCCCGGTCATTCCGACCGGAGCGGAGGAATCTCAAGTTTTCACCCTGGAAAAGTGGTACCGAGCAGGTAAGCGACAGATCTCTCCGCTGCGGTCGAGATGACGTGGGTGAGGTTGTCTGCCATCAGCCCGGGCAACCTCGACCCCATCCCATGGCGTTATCATCCGCTGATGCCGAACCGACCAGCGAACACAACGTACCTCGCCCGCCTCACGGCTTCGCTCGAAAAAACTGTGAGCGAAGGCCGCATCGGGCACCTCCGCTTCGTGCGCTGGCTCGACCGGGTCGGTTCGGGCGAATCCCCCGAAGAAGCAATCACTCTCGGCCTCGATACCTGCAGCCGCCTGTTCGGATCACTCCCCGGACGCGAGTACCGCACCGGAGACGGCCAGCTCCACGCTACGGTCCACGCAGTATGGGCCAGCGGTGCGAGTGCCGTGATATCGGCCGGACCCGCCACCCCGGGCCAGCCTGGCACCGCCGGTAGGCCCGAAATCATGCTGCTGGGTTCGTCGGGTGCGGTCTACTTCGACGGGCCCTCTGGCGGCACCCCGACCGTCGAAACGGCGGGTGCCTCGTGAAGTCGCTCGGAGTCCTCTGCATCGGCGGAATGCAGACCCACCAGGAAAACCATGCTGCCGGATTCCACGCCGACGACCGGTCTCATATTGTTGCAGTCGCCGACGAAGCGAATATCGACGAACGCCGGCGCGCGCTGAACGTCCGACTGGCAGGGCATTACGGCGTACCCTACGTTGAAGGGATCGACGAAGCGCTGGCACTGCCGGATGTCGACATCGTGAGCATGTGCGCCGATGTCGAGCGCCGCGAACGTGTCGCAATCGCGTGCGCCCGGGCGGGGAAAACCCTGTACCTCGACAAGCCCCTCGCGGCCAGCGGCACACAGGCGGAGGCCGTAGCGAAGGCCATTGCAGAATCGGGTGTTACGGCGCAGATGTACTCGTTCGTAAACACACCCTGGGCCAGGGCTGCAAAAGGGTGCGTCGAATCGGGCCGGCTCGGAAGACTGCTGGCGGTCCACACCGACATCCTGTTCGCAAAAGGACCGGGCGGAACTGCCCCGGAAGGCCCGGCACGAAAAGAAGACCGGGACCCATCAAAACTACAATTCACTTTCGTCGAGTCGAAGCGGGAATTCTTTGACCTCGGGGTCTACCCGATCGGTCTTTGCCTGTGGCTGGCGAAGGCCGAACCGGTCGAGGTTTCAGCCGTAACGGGCAACTACTTCTTCGAGCAGCACGTTCGAAACGGTACGGAAGACTTCGGGGCCGTGACCATGAGGTTCCAGGACGGCGTGGTGGCAACGGCGACGGGGGGGCGCATCGGCTGGCACAGTCACCCGGCGGGCGGGCCGCACCGGATCACGGTGGTTGGCGAGCGAGGAACGGAACGGTTCGATGCGTGGGAGCCCCGGCTCGAGGTTTATTCCAAAACGAAGCCGGCGGTCCTCCCCGACCCGCACCCGCAGGACCCGATGGGGATGTGGCGCTCGACGCAACAGGCAGCGGGAATCCCCCGAAAGGCGACCTACACGCCGCTGGTCGACGAGACGAGGTGGTACCCCGACGATGTTTCGGCGTTCCTCGACTGCCTGGAGCAGGGCAGGGAGCCCGTCATGACGGCGGCGAGGGCAGTGAGGCCGTCACGGATCATTTCGGCGGCGTATCGAGCCGCGGCGAACGGTCGGCCGGAGCGGGTTTGACGTAGCTGCCATGCAGTCCTAGCTGCCGGTTAGCCCCTCGATTACCGTGGCGTTGGGGATCGCTCCGAAAATCTTCGGCGAAACCTTGATCTTGATCGACCGGCTCCCACCGCCCAGGATGATGTAGTCGAGGTCCACCAGGCCGGGGTCGATGTAGACCGGCAGGTCCGGCGGCAGGGCGAGGGCCGTCACTCCCCCGATCATCATTCCGGTGAGTTCGGCCGTCTCTTCAGCCCTTGCGAACGAAACGCGCCCGGCGCCCATCAGCTGCTTGACCGTGTGGTTCACGTCGATCCGCCGGTCGGCCCTGACCACCGACGCGGTGAACGTCTTCGGCTTCTTCTTCGAGGCCACGATGATCGTGTTGGCAGAGTTTTCGAGCGGGAACCCGTACTTTTCACAAAACTGGGCGGTGTCGGCAAAATCGGGGTCGATCTCGACTACTTCGTACGGGATCGCGGTCGAATCGAGAAATGCGACCACGCGGGCTTCGATTTCGTTGGAGTTGTTGTCGTGCATGGTGGTGTGTGGTTGGGTGGCAGTTCGGGTCGTAGTTTATCCCGATCTCCCCCGGTTGTTGCCGGGTGAAATATCATTGTTGCCGGACGCGGCGGCGCAAATCCTCGGAAAAGGCCGGCAGATTGGGCAAGACGTACTGGATGCTCGTGACAAACCAGGAGAACCTGGACATCACACGCGCCCGTGGTTTCGGGTTGCAGGGGGTGGACACCCGCAACCGCCGGAAGGCCGTGCGGATGGGTCCCGAGGACCGTGTGCTGTATTACGTTTCCGATAAAAAGGGGTTCGCGGCCACGGCGACGGTCACTTCGGAAAGCTTCGAGGACCACGAGCCGATCTGGAAGCACCACCGCGAGCAGGAGGTGTATCCGCACCGGGTCGAGATCGAACCGGACGTGGTCCTGGAGGAAGAAGACTACGTCGATGGGTACCAGGTTGGCCCGACGCTGGAGTACGTGAGGAAGTGGCCGCCCGATCGCTGGCCGCTTGCCTTCTACGGGATGCTGCACATCATTCCACAGCGCGATTTCAACTTTGTCGAGGACGAGTTGAAGCGGGTGGACGGGCGACTTGAGAGTTTCGCGGTGGCAGAGCCAGGGGTGGCGGCTACCGAGCCGGTTGAGGCGGAAGCTACGGGTTCGGGGGTTGCAGGCTTGGCCCCGGTGGTTTCAGACTACGAAGGTCCCGTTGCGCCGCGCGTTCGAATGATCGCAAAGGCGCGTTCGCACGCAACCAGCAAAAGCCGAAAAAGCTCTCACCGCCGGCGCAACCAGCGACACCGCTAACGCATTTCAACACCGACCTGACTTAACCTCACCGTCATTCCGACCGGAGCGGAGGAATCCAGGGTTTTCGCCGCATAAAAGTGATATCGAGCAGGTATGCAACAGGTCTCTCCGCTCCGGTCGAGATGACGGGGGCGAGGAGTACAGCAACAAGCGATAGCGACCCTCACTCGCCTAGGAAACGACGGGTACTACCATCTTGCGTTCGACCGGCTGGCCGTTGTGGTCGACCCACCCGGTGCCTGACGTACTCGATTTCTGCGGCTCGCGAGGACCCAGGCCAAAATTGTCGGCATAGATCGGCGCCAACCGGTCGAGCTCGTCCTGCGGAATCTCATCGATATCCACCGCGGCCACGTACTCCTCGACCTGCTCAACAGTCGTCATGGTCGGGATGCACGAAGCCATGATCCGTGGTGTGAGCACGAACTTGATCGCGATCTGCCCGACTGATGCGGGCTTCCCGGCGATCATGAAATCGATCTGTTTCAGCTTTTCGACCGACTGCCTGAGCCAGTTCATGCGCCGGTACGCACGGTGGTCTGAGGCATCGAACGGCATCTCGTCGATCACGGTGTCCTTGGTGTACGTGCCGTCGAGCATGCCCGAAGCGTGGGGTACCCTGGCGTAGACGCCGACCCCGGCCCCTTCGGCCGCTTCGATCATGACATCTGCCGGGTCCTGCTCAAGTACCGAGTAGATCAACTCGGCCGGAATCCCGCGCTCACCGATCGTGTAAAGACCCTCTTCACGCCAGCCGATGTCGGGTCCGACGGCCACTGCGTAGTGCCGGATCTTGCCGACGGCCTTCAGGTCTTCCAGCACCCCCAGCGTGTCTTCCCGCTGGAGCACGTCGAGTCGCGGGTTGTGATACTGGTACAGGTCGATGTGGTCGGTCTGCAGCCGCCTCAGGCTGTTTTCGCAGGCCCGCTTTACGAACTCCGGCTCCCAGCGCTGCGGACGTTCCCGGTGGCCCTCTCGTGGTGCCTCGATGTCATACCCGAACTTGGTGGCGATCACGATGTCGCCCCGCCGGTCGGCCAGCGCC
>JASLNQ010000052.1:5877-10630 GCA_030745955.1 Dehalococcoidia bacterium
GTGATCCCCAGGTCGGCGGCCTTCTGGAGCAGGCTTATGGCGTCGAATTCACTTACTTCGCCCCACCAGTTCGTCGACACGCTCCAAACGCCGAACCCGATCTCGGAAACGGTGAGGTCGGTCGACTGGAGCTGGCGGTATTTCAAGTTTCTTTCCCGGGTGGTGGCGTGTGGCGGCCTGATTTTGACGGTGAGCGATTTACGACGCTAATTATCGCGTATAGCTAATTTTATCGCGGACATACGGGCATGGGGTCGCCGATAACAGCAATCATGGCGGTTGTTATTCAATTCGATCCGGTTCAACCAACGCCCGCACCACTGTCGCCTTGCTGCCCAGCATGCTGAGCGCGTTCTCGGTGGTCAACCGCCGTATTTCGTCGATCCCAACACCCCGTACCGCCGCGAGCTTCGCAGCGACACCCGGTATATCCCGTGGTTCCGTCCATTTGTCGCGGTTCTTCTTGAACGGCTGGGGGTAGGCGTCGGTCTCGAGGAGGATGCGGTCGGCGGGTGTTTTCCTGGCGGTCTCTTCGAGATCGGGAATGCGGAGAAGCGTCTTTGCGAACGAGATATGAAAGCCGAGGTCGAGGAACTGGCTTGCGTGCTTCCACCTGCCCTGGAAGTAGTGAGCTGTCCCGCCGAGGTCGCCCGCGCTGGCTTCCCTGAGGAGCGATAACGCAGCGTCCCTCGCCGAGTGGGCGTCGTAGTCATCGCCCTGTTCCCGAATGTGGAACACGAGCGGGAGACCGTGTTTCCGGGCGATCTCGGTCTGGGCCTGGAACGCCTGATTTTGCCACTGCCGGTCGGGCGACCTGTCCTGGTGATCAATACCGATCTCGCTCATCACAACCACTTCGGGGGCTCCAGCAAGTTGGTCAAGGTCCGCGGTGTCGCCGTCTGTCAGCGGACCTGCCAGGTCGGTGGGGTGTACCCCGACGCCTGCGAAGACCCGCTCGTGCGCCCGGGCGGCTTCGATCGCCTTGCGGGAATCCTCAACCGTGACGCCCGCGGTGATGACCGCCCCGACGTTCGCCGCGACGGCACGTGCGATGATACTTGCGATTTCACCCGGACCGTGCTGGTGTATGTGGGTGTGGGTATCGATGAACATGAGAAAGTGGGTGCGTGACTTCCGATTCCCATTACCCCTTGAACCTTGCCGCCACCGACTTTCCCCACGCCTGTATTTCGGGCCAGTTCCGGTGATCGCCCTGCGGGGTCGGCGCGATCCGGTCGATCATGCGCAGAAACCAGGGGAGGTTGGCGCGGTCGAAGTAGCCGGAAAACAGCGTGTCGGCCACGACATTGAGAGTCGGCGCGACTTCCCCGAGTTTGGCGATGAAATCCCGGTGTTCCACCTTCCCGCGTTCGGGACTCTTCAGCATCAGCGTGCCGACCGAAAACATGGCGACCGGCTTGCCCTTCATACGTTCGGCCATTGCCGCGGCGAACATCCCGGCACCCGCAAGCCACGTTCCGCCGTACAGCGGTGACCCGATCACGAAGGCGTCGTAGTCCTCGGGAGACAGAGCACCGCTTGCCTCGGAAGCCTGCGCCTCAAGACCCGCGACATTGAGTTCGTGGGCTAGCGCCGACGCCACCTCACGGGTTGACCCGAAGCGGGTTGCATATGCGACGAGGACTCGTGTCAATTGCCGCTTATTCGAGTGAGAATGGCGGGTAATCGTCGGTCGTCAGCATGAATGCGTACGCCACGACCCTCAGAAACCACCTGTTTACCCCGACGATGAAGTCGTGGAATCCCCTCGGGAAGCTGCCCGTGAACAGGATCGCAAACCAACCAAGCACGACAACAATGAGCATCACTACCACGAGCACGGCAATGACAACGTAATGCGGTATCGCCAGGAACCACTTGAACAGTGGCAGCCAGCGGTTCAACTGCGTGGCGTCCGGGTAATCGATCTCCAGGTGGACTCCCTGTTCCTCGTCGGTCGATGGGTAATCGTCGGTTAACAAGCCCAGGTAACATATGATTCGCGTCATGAAACGCTGGTATTGAATGCTGAAGTCGAACCACCAGCGCGGGTACTTCTGGCGGAAAAGAATCAGTGCGGCTGTCGGTATCATCAGGGCCGTATCCCTGCCTGCTTCGAGCGTTCCGAACACGACCAGGATCGGAATGGCGAGTATCGCCCTGAACAACGTGGTAAAGCGATCTCTGTCAGTGCCGGCATAGTCGATCTCAAGGCGTACCGAATCGGTTGGCTGCGTTTGTGCTGTACTGGTCATCATGCTCCTGGCCCCGGGCTACTCGGGCTAAGTCAAAAAAATAGCTATGACTCCGATCTGCCGGTCCGTAGCCTATGACACGTTGTATGAGCACGGCAAGCGGCGGAGCGTCTTCCGCTGCCGACCCCGCGGGTGTAAGTTGGCGGGCAGCCAGAATTCTTAAACACAATTGGGTCGATAACTTGCGACTCATCAGCCTGGCTATTTCAACCAGGAGAGATGGGACCAATGCGAGCAGGATTCGGACAGTTCAACCAGGCCACACCCGAGTACCTCAGGTTTGCCCAGCAATACGGTGTGACCGACATACTGCTCAACACGCCGGGGCTGCCGAGCTATAACGGGACGTGGTCACTGCACGACCTCGTGAAGCTGCGCATGATGGTCGAGAGCTACGGCATGAAGCTATCGGCGCTGGAGAACGTGCCGACCCAGTTTTACGACCACATCATGCTGGGCGGTCCGAAGCGGGACGAGCAGATCGACAACATGATCACGACGGTCCGCAACATAGCCCGCGCCGGCATCCCGATCTTCGGCTACAACTGGATGCCCTCGCACGTTTGGCGAACGCCACCGAAGTTGATCCGTGGGGGTGCGGTTGCGACCGCCTTCAACTACGAACAGGCCAACAAGATGCCGCTCGCGCACGGTCGGGAGTACGGCGACGAGGAGATGTGGGAGAACCTCGAGTACTGGATCAAGATCATCACCCCCATCGCCGAGGAAGAGGGGATCAGGCTCGGGATCCACCCGTGCGACCCGCCCGTCGACCAGCTTGGCGGCGTGGCCCAGCTCTTCAGGTCGTACGACAACTACCGCCGGTACCTCGACATCTACCCGTCGGACAACTGCGCGATCGAGTTCTGCCAGGGGACCGTTTCTGAGATGCGAGATTCGGCGGGTGACGGGATCTACGACTTTATCGCCGAGATGGTGCGGAGGCGGAAGGTTCTGTACGTCCATTTCCGAAATGTTTCAGCCCCCAATCCCGAGGATTTTCACGAGGAGTTCATCAACACAGGCCATGTCGATATGTACCGAGCGATGAAGGCGTACCACGACAACGGCTACGACAGCTTCTTTATCGACGACCACGTGCCGCACACGCACCGGGATACGGAGTGGGGCCACCGGGGCCGCGCGTTCGCGAACGGGTACATCCAGGCGATGATCGAGGCGGTGAGTAAGCAAGGGTGATAGCGGGCACGGATGATGATCTCTTCAAGCCTGCCGTGCTTCGAGACACTGAGAATGGCACCTTAGGTGGTACCTTCTGAGCGATGATTTCTTCATACCTGCCGTCCTTCGAGAGCCTCGGGATGGCATTCTTGGTAACTGGCCCGGAATGATGGCTGCTGCCGACCGAATGACGGGGCTGGATTCCTGATGGAGGCGTTTCTCGCGTCGTTCGGGTTTATCGCAATCGCCGAGATGGGCGACAAGTCGCAGTTGGTCGCCCTTGCGTTCGCCACCAGGTACAAGGCGTGGCAAGTGCTGGCGGGAATCACGGCTGCGACGCTGGTTATCCATGCGGGCTCGGTGGTCATCGACCTGCTCGCCGGGGAAAACCTTTCCGATACTGTGATAGCGGTTACTGCGGGCCTGGCCTTTATCGCTTTTGGCGTGTGGACGCTCTGGGGCGACACGATGGACGATTATGACACGAAGACACGGGGATTGCTGGGTCCGTTCTTGATCGTGACGGTTGCGTTCTTTCTCGCCGAGCTAGGCGACAAGACGATGTTTGCGACGATCGCCGTGGCGACCCAGTACCCGGAGTTCATCGGTACGTGGCTCGGTTCGACCGCAGGGATGGTTGTGGCGGATGGCATCGCCATCGTCGCGGGGCTTGTGATCGGCAGCCGCCTGCCAGAGCGGCCTATCAAGTAGATCTCTGCTGCGATATTCCTAGTGTTCGGGGTCTGGCTCATTATTGACGGGGTGATTTGACCGGGCACGGCCGCCCTGCCCTCCTCGTTCCAGATCGTTTTGGGGGTAATCTAGCCGTCAATGTGAGCGCCGGGAACTCGTGCCGAATCGTCGAAGATTTCTACCCGGACGATACTTCTGCTCCTGCACTCACGCACCGGGCCAAATGCGGCGGAATTCCTCCGACCGGACATAGGCCAGCGAAAGAAGAAGTAGCACGGTGGCACCGCCGCAGACAAGGGTTTCGGTGGGGCCAACCAGCTCGGCGAGGACGCCACCGAGCAGCCAGCCAAGGGGAAAAAGCTGGACGATGAGCATGAAGACGCTGGTGACCCGTGATCTCATCGCGGCGTCAACGGATATCTGCAACAGCACTCCGCTCCCGATCGTGAACGCGGAACCGCCCGCCCCGAGCAATAACGTTGCGATGACCGAGAGTGGGAACCATCGGGATAATCCGAAAAGCACCATGCTGAAGGAAACCAGCATTCTGGCGGCGAGGAGGAGCCTGCCTTTCTTTTTTACATCGCCAGCCGCGGTCAACGCGATTGAACCGATGAGCGCAC
>JASLNQ010000053.1 GCA_030745955.1 Dehalococcoidia bacterium
TGGTTTACCGGCTGCACTGCGAGCGAGTGAAGCGCCGCCGCAAAGCTGATCCCGGTGCCCCAGAAGTGCGGGTTGAACTTCACGCCAAACGCCTGTGCCATCAGCCCGACCCGGTGCATCTCCGAAGGACCACCCACGCCGCATATGTCTGGCTGGACGATATCGAAGGTCCGGTTTGCCAGGCGCGGTGCGAACTCCCAGCGCGTGGACAGGCTCTCGCCCCCAGACGTAGGGATGGGCGATCGCTCCTGCACATATTTGTTCGCAGCGTCGTCCCTCGATGCGCACGGCTCCTCGAACCAGCTGAGGTCATTGTCAGCCACCATGTTGGCAAACGTGATCGCCGTTGCCGGATCGTAGGCTTCGTTGGCGTCGAACATGAGCCGCGTTTCGGGGCCGATCGCCTCACGCGTGGTCGTTATCCGTGCGGCATCCTCGGCGAGAGTCATCGCTCCCACCTTCATCTTCATCCCGGTAAAGCCCTGCTCGACATACCCGGCCGCTTCGTCGAGGTGGGGCTGCAGGGCGTAGTCGTCGACGTAGTAGAGCCCGGTGGCGTAGACCGGTATCGAGTCGTGGATCCGCCCGCCCATCACGTCGGCGACCGGCCTACCCGTGCTCTTGCCGACGATGTCGTGCACCGCAGTGTCGATGGCGCTGATCGCGTTAGCCGGACCGCCGGCGAATACGTGGCTCTGGTACACGGCCCGGTGGAGCTTGTGCCAGATGCTCCCGATGTGTGCCGGGTCCTCGCCGATCGCCAGGCGGGCGATAGTCGCAATTCCCGGTACAGAATCGCCGGAGCCGTACGTTTCGCCCCACCCCACGATCCCGTCGTCGGTGATGACCTTCAGGACGATCACGCTGCGGACGTTGGTCCACCGCTGGGACCACCCGAACGGCTTTTCCAGTTCGGCCTCCACGAATCCTACCTCGATGCGTTCAATTTTCATTGGCTGAAAGACACTTCCGCTTGGTGACCCGTTGTTTTAGTCGCGCTACGCCCAGTCGGTATCGAGTTTTTCGAAGCGGCGGTTCAGCTCGTCCACCACCGCGGTGGGGATTGGCAGCTCGTTCTCGACCTGCCGGATGTTGGTCTCCATGTGCGACGGGTCCTTGGTCCCGACTATCGCAACGTTGGCGCTGGGGTTGGCAAGCGTGTACCCGAGCGAAGTCAGGATCCCGTTCTTGGGCTCGTTGTCGATCGCGCCCAGCGCCCGCATGGCATGTGCGCGTTCCAGGTACGGCTCGTCGTATGCGCGGAGATTTTGTTCCGGGTCGTCGTTGCGTGATTTCGCCCAGCTGCCACCGGCGATCGGGCGCTTGACGATCGTGCCCATCCCTTTCGAGGCGGCCTTGTCCAGTAGCCTGGATGTCCGGGCCCGCTGCTCGACGAGGCTATAGCTCGTCTGCAGGGTGGAGAACAAGCCTGAATCGACCGCCCAGTGGGCATTTTCGTTGTCGCCCGAGTAGCCGATAAACCGGGTCTTGCCGGCCTGTTGAGCCTCCTGCAGGGCACGCACGACATCGCCTTTTTCGAGAACATCTATGCCACACGAATGGAGCTGCACCAGGTCGACATGGTCGGTCTGCAGTCGGCGCAGGCTGCGGTCGATCGAATCGGCAACGGTCTGGTAGGTCCACGCCTCACCTTCGTACCCACCCGTGATATGGCCCGCTTTCGTCGCGAGAAAGTATTCGTCGCGCCGGTGTGCGACGCCGTTGCCGATAAGCTCTTCCGATATGCCATAGCAGGTCGATGTGTCGAGGAAGTTGATACCCCGGTCAAGCGCCGTGTTCAGGACGCTCGAAGCCTGTGCCTGGTCGTCAAGCGAGAGCTCGTTTCCAACCTCGGCGAGTCCGACGCCCAGGCGGCTCGTGGCGAATCCCGTGTTTCCAAACTGGACTGTCTGCATGAACTGTGCCTCTTGCCGGTGATTTCCGGGTGGTGGCCCCGAAGCTTACTCTCCGACGTGATCGAGCGCGACGTGTTCCAGCCAGTTCCCGGAATATGACAAAAGAAAAGGCCCGTGCGAAATGCACGGGCCTGGGTGTTCCAATAAAGGCTAACCTACGAGGCTTTGCCGATCTTGAACATCTTGGTGCTGCAGACCGGGCAGGTGCCCTGGGAGGCAGGGCGTCCGTTCTTCATTGTGATCTGCTCAGGGTTCTGCATCTCACGTTTGGTCTTGCACTTCATGCAATAGGCTTCCATGGCGGCCCCCGTAACTGGTGATAGGTTTTTTCCGCAAAGTTTGAACGCAATGTGCGCCGGCGCGGTAGATCGAAGATCGTTGGTCGACCCTACTACAACTTTTTCAACTTGTCGCTAGTTCAAAAGGGCAACTTGACATACGATTGCAGGAACCGCCGTTCACCCAACTAGCGGTAGGTGGTGGAATCGTAACGGCGCAGGTGGCGAATGCTACGAATATCGTTGGTAAACTGGCGAATTACGGCAGTAAGTGACTAATTCGGAATTTGACCCAAATTGGGGCCCAATTTCGCCAAATTCTCGTGTTGGAAGTACTTTTTGGTATTTCCCAACTGTGATCGTGATTGCACCACGAGCGAGCAACCACCACGTAATCAACTATAATTTCGGGTCGAAAATCACCGTCGGTAGGCATGCCACATGTTACCGCGGTCATACGAATTTGATTTTTACGAACAAGCAAAACACCAGCCAGCCAGGTAGACCAGGTAACAATCGGTGCCAGAGACTCAATCAACCCAGACGAGCGAATCGATCGAGGTTCTGAAAGACGACGCGATCGCCTCCCTGGACGCGGCAGATTCCAGCGAAAAGCTTGAGGCATGGCGGGTTGAGTTTCTCGGTCGCAGAGGCCGCCTGACATCTGTCCTCAGGGGACTGGGATCGCTCGACATCGATCAGCGCAAGGTGGTGGGAGCGGCCGCCAACCGCCTGCGTGGTGAGTTGGAATCGCTTTTCGAGGCACGACAGCAGCAGGCCAGTTCTGCGAAAGCCCCGGCCGGCTCGATCGACGTAACCCTCCCCGGTCGAAAGCCTTCACGCGGCGGACTTCACCCGTCGACGCAGATGATCCGGGAGATTACCCATGCCTTCAACGAAATGGGTTTCCAGACGATCGAAGGGCCTGAGATCGAGCTTGAGCGATACAACTTCGACATGCTCAACATTCCCGCCAATCACCCGGCGCGTGACCAGTGGGACACCATCTGGGTCGATTCGGAGACCCGCAGCGATGTCCTGCTGAGGACGCACACCTCGCCCATGCAGGCGCGCATCATGGAGAAAACCGATCCACCGATTCGAGTTGTTGTACCCGGCAAGTGTTACCGATACGAAGCGACCGACGCCACGCACGAGTGGCACCTCAACCAGATCGAGGGTTTGGCCGTCGACGAGGGCATTACTTTTGCTGATCTGAAGGGAACCCTCTACGAGTTCGCCAGGCGGATATTTGGTCCCACCCGAAAAGTTCGCTTCCGCTGCGACTACTTCCCCTTCGTCGAACCCGGTGTAGAAATGGCGATCGATTGGAACGGTCGCTGGCTCGAGATCCTTGGTGCCGGCATGGTCCACCCGTTCGTATTGGAAAACGTCGGGTACGACCCGGGTAAGTACACGGGCTTTGCGTTCGGTATGGGACCGGAGCGGATTTCGATGCTGCAGAACGACATCCCGGATATCAGGCATTTCTTTTCGAACGACCTGCGGTTCCTTACACAGTTTTAGGGCCGGCGAACGCGCCGGTAACCGCATTCAGAGGGGTTGAAGACTCCCTCCCCTGGTTCCACCCGTAATCCTGCCTGACCTTGAATATTGAGAAGAACGAATGAAAGTCCCTGTTTCCTGGCTTAGCGAATACGTAGACATCGACATCAGTCTCGACGACCTTACCCACCGGTTGACGATGGCGGGTAACGAAGTCGATTCGATCGAACGGACCGGCTGGATCGATAACGTCGTTGTCGGTCACGTCCAGGCCGTTCGACCCCACCCCAACGCCGACCGGTTGCGACTGGTGACCGTGGACCACGGGGCTGGCGAGGCCGAGGTCGTTTGCGGGGCCCCCAACGTGGCCGAGGGCCAGAAGATCGCCTACGCATCGATCGGTGCCGTGCTGGTCGACGCGTACGCCGACGAACCCGGCAAAACCCGGAAACTCAAGCGGTCAAAAATTCGCGGTGTTGTGTCGGAGGGAATGGTCTGCTCGGTCCGTGAGCTTGGCATCGGCGACGACCACGAGGGAATCCTTGTTCTCGACGACGATGCGAAGATCGGGACCCCGATCGGTGAACTACTCGGTGAGTCGGTACTCGACATCGAGTTGACCCCCAACCGCCCGGACTGTCTTGGCATCGTCGGAGTCGCAAGGGATGTCGCGGCCCTCACGGGCAAGCCGCTGCGCGAGCCGAATATCGAATTCGAGGCGACAGGTCCGGACGCCAGCGGTCTCGCCACGGTCGAAATCCTCGACCCGGACCTCTGCCCCCGGTATACGGCCTCGGTGATCGAGGGTGTCAGGATCGCGCCGTCGCCGCAGTGGCTGCAGGACCGGCTGATCGCACTCGGCGAGCGGCCCATCAACAACATCGTCGATGTCACGAACTTCGTGATGTTTGAACTTGGGCAGCCGCTCCACGCTTTCGACTACGACAGGGTAGTCGATCACAGGGTCATCGTACGGCGGGCTATCGACGGCGAGAGATTTGTCACACTCGACGACGTGGAGCGCAAGCTCGACGACCAGATGCTGCTCATCGCCGACCCCGAACGTGGGATCGGCCTTGCCGGTGTGATGGGTGGCGCAAACACGGAGATTTCGGACTCGACAACGACCGTGTTCCTGGAGTCGGCGACCTTCCACGGTGTGAACAACCGCCGGACTGCGCACACGCTCGATCTATCAAGCCAGGCGACCCTCCGTTTCGAGAAGAGCCTGCGGTCGGGGCTGAGTGAGGTTGGGCTTCGGCGGGCGACGAAACTCATCCTGGAAATTACCGGCGGGACCGCCGCCACCGGCATCATCGATGCCTACCCCGGAAAAGGCCTGGAACAGCAGTCAGTGCGGCTCGACTACGCACGGATAGGGAACATCCTGGGTGTCGAGTTTGAAAAGGGCGAGGTGGAGACCACGCTTGGGAACCTTGGCTTCGAGTTGACGGCAGACGCCGACGGCTGGGATGTGCAGATCCCCTACTGGCGACCCGATGTTTCCATTCCCGAGGACCTCGTCGAGGAGATCGCAAGAATCGTCGGGTACGAAAACATCCCGACGACAACGCTTGCGGGACGCCCACCGATATGGCAGCCGCAACCAGAGATGGACCTGCGCAACCGGGTAACGGATTCGCTCGCCCGGGCGGGCATGCGCGAGACCATCAGCTACGCGGCCACGACAGAGGCGGGTGAAGCGCGGGCGGCCCTGCCCGACGACACTTCGCCACCAGTCAGGCTCCGTAACCCGGTCAGCGCCGACTTCGCAGTGATGCGGCGCACGCTGCGGGAAGCGGTGCTGAATACAGTGGCCCGCAATACACGGACCTGGCGCGGTCCCATCGCGATCTTCGAAACCGGCCGCGTGTTCCTTGATTTTGGCGAAGGACTGCCCGAAGAGCGACAGCTGGTAACCGGTGCCTTCGCAGGACCCCGCAACACGTTGCACTGGGACGTGAGCGGTGACAACTCGGACTTTTACGACGCCAGGGGCGCTGTCGAAGCGTTGCTCGACGACCTCGGAGTCGAGCCGAGTTTTGAGCCTGTCGAAGACGCCACGTTCGCGTCGGGTCGTACGGCGGCCGTCAAAGTCCCAGCGGCAAATGACCGGGTCATCGGGGTCGTTGGCGAGGTGGCATCCGGCGTTCTTTCCCAGTTCGACGCCGAGGTCGAAAGCGTCGCAATGTTCGAGCTGGACCTTGCAGCCGTCCTGAAAATTCTTCAAGACCGGGGCGCCGCAACGGGCAGGTTCGAAGAGTTCGTCCGCCTGCCGGCCTCGCACCGCGACCTCTCACTGGTTGTCGACAGCGGTGTGACGGCAGGGGAGATCGTGGCAATCGCCCGGCGCAACCGGATCGTGACATCGGCGACCGTATTCGATGTGTTCGAGGGCACGGGTGTCCCGGACGGCAAAAAGGCCGTTGCGGTGCGGTTCATCTACCAGTCGCCGAACAAGACCCTCACTGCCGACCAGATCGGCAAGATCGAGCAGCAAACCCTCAAGCAGCTTCAGAAGGAGCTTGGCGCGGAACTCCGTGCCCAGGAGTAAATCGACAGACCGGTGATTCGAAAATGACAGACCAACGCGCCGAAACCCAAAAGCCGCAGACCACCCCGGAACAGCCACGGCCGCACCGGCACCACTACGACGCCGAGATGCTAAGTGTGGAGGAAGCCCGGGAGCGCATCCTCTCGTATTTCGTAAAACTGCCCGCCGTCGAAACGCCCCTTGTCGCCGCATCCGGCCAGGCGCTGGCCGACGACATGGTCGCCCCTTTCGACATTCCGCCGCTGGCAAACTCGGCGATGGACGGCTACGCGGTGATCGCCTCCGATACCCACGGCGCGTCCACCGAAAGCCCCGTTGAGTTGCCTGCTATAGGCGTTATCGCGGCCGGACAGCTCCCCGGCGGTCCGCTTGAAGCTGGGACGGTGATCCGCATCATGACCGGCGCCCCGGTGCCCGACAACGCCGATGCCGTTGTGCCGTTCGAAGACACCGACGAGCTCGAACGCCAGGAATCGGGCGGTGAGCAAAACGCAATTTCAATTCGCATCGTCGCTGAACCCGGCGACAACATCCGGGCCGCTGGCGAAGACGTTCAGGCCGGGGCCACCGTGCTTGAGGCAGGGCAGATACTGCGGGCGGGCGAGATCGGGGTGATTGCCTCGCTCGGGCACGCCACGGTCCGGGTGGTCCGGCGTCCCGTTGTGGCGATTGTTTCGACCGGTGACGAACTCCAGCAGCCCGGCGAGGAGCACCAGCCCGGCAAGATTTACAACTCGAACGCCTACAGCGTCGCCGCACTGGTCGCCCGGTACGGCGGGGTGCCGAAGATCATGGGCATCGCCCGCGATACGGTCGAGTCGCTGGAGGCGGCGCTTGAAGAGGCGATGGACGCCGACCTCGTTGTGACGTCGGCCGGGGTTTCCAAGGGCGACTACGACGTCGTGAAAGACGTACTGTCGTCGAAGGGCGAGATTGCGTTGTGGTCGGTGCGGATGCGCCCGGCCAAGCCGCTTGCGTTTGGAATGCTGGAGCGCTCCGACGGTACCCGGGTTCCCCACCTTGGATTGCCCGGAAATCCGGTTAGCGCAATGGTGGCCTTCGAGCAGTTCGGGCGGCCCGCGCTACGGCTCATGATGGGCCAGCCGCCAGCCGACAAGCCATCGATCGAGGCGGTTATGGACGATCCAATTCACAACTTCGATGGGCGCCGTGTTTACGCCCGTGTGCACGCCTATCGAAACGACGAGGGCGTGTATCACGCCAGGACGACCGGGAACCAGAGCTCCGGGGTGCTCAGCTCGATGGCAAAGGCAAACGGCCTGGCCATCTGCCCCGACGACATTGGTATGATTAACGTCGGCGAAGTAGCCAGGGTCGAGATGCTCGACTGGCCCGACGATATTTTCTAATACCTGCTGACCGTAGGTGACCGCGCGCTGAAAAATACATGACCAACCAGACAGAACAAACAGAGCAGACCGCCCCCGAGCCGGTTGAAGAACCCAGGTACCAGATCGACGCCAGGGCGTTCGAGGCATCGGGCAGGTCGTTCCCATACGCCGTTTACTCCCGGCTCTCGCCAAACGGCAAATCGGTCATCGACGACGGTAAGAGCCCGGGCGGGTTTGGCTCGGCGACCGAGTACATGAAGGTGATGTCGAACATCTGCTCGAAGGAGCCTGACTTCCTGCTGCCCGGCACCCCGATCACCGAGGCAGTTTTCAAGCTCCTGCTCGCGAACACCAACAAGGCCATGACGCTCGACGAGATCCAGTCGGGCCTCACGACGGCGTGGGCAAGCGTGATTTACCTGAAGAACCTGTCGGACGAAATTCTCCGCCGCATGCTCGACCGTGAGAACGATTACTTCATTAAGCGGGCAGTCATCCGCCGCCGCCGAAGCTAGCGATCGTTAGTACAGAATTCGGAAGCCACCCCCTCGGCCATGTCGATCGGAGGGGGTTTCTTTTGTCTCGACTGTGGCCTTCTCGATACGGCTGACGCTGGAGCCCGGCGGGGCTTGACTGAGCGAGTTGAGGAACCTGTCGAGAGCTTCCCGTGAACCGGTGGCCTGTAGCTCCACCGACCCGTCCGGCAGGTTTTTTACCCAGCCCGCAACGCCAAAACGCGTGGCGGCACGGCTAACGAAAAACCTGAAACCCACGCCCTGGACATTGCCGTGGACGATTGCGCCGATAGTTGCGACTTCGGGAATATCTTCGCTCATGGGTTTGCGCCCTCGGAAAGGGTGCCTCAGGGGTTGGCGGACGGTTTTCGGGGATGTTGTGACCTTGCGTTCTGAGGCCGGTCGGTGGCCCTCAACGATGATACGCGTTCTTCAGCCGCGAACCACCGGAAGAAAAGCACCGTCATCGTGGTCAGGTACACGAAGTTTCCGGGTATCCACATCAGTAAACCGCCCATTCGCTGATCTTCCACTGGCGACCAACTGAAGTGACCCGGGCTGGCCAGGTAGAAGTCGAAAATCAGCGAGTTCGAAAGTGTGATGACGGCAGCCAGCAGCGCGGTGGGTGTGACCGCGAACAGCAGGTAGACAAACCGCTGCGGATACGTAAGCCGCGTCCGGACCGGTGGCGGGCCGACGATAGGCCACCAGAACAGCACCGCCGACGAGAACATCGTGAAGTGCATGAGAAGGTGCAGCCACTCGTTCTCAAGCGAGGTGTTGTATACCCCGGGGATGTGCCATCCATACAGCGTGCCGACGAAGAGCGGCAGCGCCACCGCAGGGCGCGTAACGGTCCTCAACACCCGAACGGACCGGCCTGTCCCGCTAAGCGCCGTTCCCACGCCCGCACGCAGTGGCCGGGGCAGCGCCCAGATGTACGCCGGCATCGGCCGGGCGATCAGCAGCAGCGGCGCGGCAAGCATCGCGATCACGATGTGCTGCGACATATGGGTCGTGAACAGTTCGCCGGAGTAGTAGTCGAGTGGACCCGCCAGTGACACCGCCAGGAGCGCGAACCCGGCCAGGCTCGCAGCAAACCTCATCCAGAAATCGATGCCGGCACTGGCCCGCATTCCAAGTCGGAACGAGCCGACGACATATGCGCTGGCCAGCAGCAGGAACAGCACCGCCGGGGGCGAGGAAAAATCCCAGGCAGAAATGAACTCGCCAATGCTGTCGATCAGGTCACTTTCCGAACCACCGTTCATGGCGTGAGGCCATCCGGGTTATTCGAGCAATCCACCGACCCGGGGGATGCGCCGACCAGCGAAAGCCATGCCCCCAGACCAGTTATCGCGGAAGATAACCCGGTCACGGGTTCTGACCGGCGAACTCTGCCATCAGCAGGAGCGCCGAGAATATCGCCACGCCGACAACCATGATCGGCGCGAACACCAGCGTGAACAGGCGATGATCAAATCGCAGGTGCATGAAAAAAGCCACAACTGCGGCGAACTTCAGCGCCGAAAGCCCCAGCAAGATCGGTATGTAAAGGCCACCGAGGCCCTCGATATTGAACAACCACACTTCGAGCAGCGTAATCACACCCAGGAACAGCCCGACCAGCCAGTAGAAGCCCGGGCCGGCATGCGAAACGCCACCGTGAGTCACCGTGCGCCAGATATTGCTGAGCCATGCCCCACCGATCAGACCCTCAAACAGGGGGTCCGCTTCGGCACTTGCAGTGAGGGGCAGCTCCCACCACCCGTTACCGCTGTGGGAAGTAAGTTTCTGCCAGATATTGACCATTGTTGGCTCCCTTGTGTATCACCTGCTAGCCGTGAAGAAGTTCCGCTCCCGGCGGCGGTCCGTCGTTTGCCGATATGAGGTAGATAACCGTGAAAATTACGATCCAGACAATGTCGACGAAATGCCAGTAGAGACCGGCTATCTCGAGATCGAGGGCATTGTCGGAACGGAGCGTGCCCCTGTGCGACCCATACGCCAGGAAGGCCATCCACAGCACGCCGAGAGTCACGTGCGCACCGTGAATGCCGGTGAGGATGAAGAACGTCGTCCCGAACAGGTTCGTCCGGGGCGTCAGTCCCTCGTTAACAAACGTGCTGAACTCAACCACCTGGAAGCCGATAAACACCGTGCCGAGCAGCACCACAGCAAGGATCCAGAGCGTGTCCCGGTTTTTCTGACCTTCTCTGACGTAGTGAAGACCAAGGACCATCGCCAGCGAGCTCATCAGCAGCACGAAGGTCGATACCGAGGTGACCGGAATGTTGAGGATCTCCGACGGGTACGGTCCGTTGAGACTGCGGCCGCGGTAGACGAGGTAGGTGGCGATAAATGCCCCGAAGAACATCACGT
>JASLNQ010000054.1 GCA_030745955.1 Dehalococcoidia bacterium
TCCATGAAAGGGCAGGAACGCGACAGGTCAACGTGCCCGTCACCGATGGCATGACCGTCAGCGATGCGGTGCTCGCAGCCCGAAGGCAGGCCCCGCGCGACCCCGAACCAGGTGCCACAGTGATGCTCGCCCTGAACGGCGAATACACCAGAGGCGATCAGCCCGTTGCCGCTGGCGACGAAATCGCCCTCATACCACCGGTTAGCGGCGGGTCGGATGAAATCAGGTCCGACCGCGACTGGGTTTTCGTTACCGCCGACGAACTCGATCCAACTCCCCTGGCCGAATTTGTCACCACCGGCGTCGATGGGGCAGTGGTGAACTTTCTCGGCGTGACCCGGGACCACAACGATGGGCGCAAAGTGCTGCATCTCGACTACGAGGCCTACCAGCCGATGGCCGAAAATAAGATCGTCGAGATCATCGGTGAAATGAGAGACCGGTGGGAGCTTGGCAAGATCGCCATTGCCCATCGCACCGGTCGGGTCGATATCGGTGCAACGAGCATGGTCGTAGCAGTCGGATCGGCACACCGCAGACCGGCGTTCGAGGCTTCGCTCTATTTTGTAGACCGCTTGAAAGAAATAGTCCCGATCTGGAAGCGAGAGACCTTCGAGGGTGGGGAGGTGTGGATCGGCGATACCCCCGGTGGTGGGCAATCCTCTGAATAGCGGAACCGGCAACGAGTCCAGCTTTTCTTAGCTGATACCGCCGTGAAGCCAAACCGCCAGCTACCTGGCCGACTTCGCGGACTGGAAAGGTCGAAAGTGCCCGAAGATTCGAACGTAAACGTAAACAGTGTCTCCAACCCGAACGGGACGGTTATCGAGGTCAAAGATCTCGATAAACACTTCGGCGACCTCGTCGCGGTCGATGGCATTTCGTTCTCGGTACAACCCGGTGAAACATACGGCCTGCTCGGTCCCAATGGCGCGGGCAAAACCACAACGATGCGCATGCTGAGCGGTCTTTCGCCCGCGACCTCCGGGAGCATCTGCGTTGCCGGAATCGACGTGATCGAGGACAGCAGGACGGTCCGAGAAAACCTGGGTGTGGTGACCCAGCATGACGGGCTCGACAGCGGTCTGACGGTCTACCAGAACCTGTTCCTGCACGGATTCCTCGCCGGGCTGTCCCGGGCAGCCGCAAAAGCCCGCACCCACGAGGTGCTCGAGTTCTTTGACCTGCGCGATCGCGCAAAGGCGAATGTCTACGAGCTATCGGGTGGGATGAAACGCCGGCTCGCTATCGCACGCTCGATGCTGACCGAACCCAGGGTGATCGTGATGGACGAGCCAACGACGGGCCTCGACCCCCAGAGCCGAAACCGGGTGTGGGAAGAACTGGCCGTCCTCAAGGACTCCGGTGTCACCATACTGCTGTCGACGCACTACATGGAGGAGGCCACCATCCTGTGCGACCGGCTTTCGATCATGGACCACGGCAGGATCCTCGATGAAGGCACACCCGATGAAATGATCGCCAATCACGCCCCAGCGGAAGTCGCCCAACTGCGAGTAATCCCGGCTGCGCTGAGAACCGTTCGGGAGTACCTGGCCGAGCGTGAAATCTCCTTCCGGGAAGTCGGTGCGCTGGTGAGTGTCACCGGCCTGAACGGCGACCGTCCCGACCTGTCCGGTCTTGCAGGCGTCGAAGGCATCAGGACTTCCTACCGGCAGGGCAACCTGGAAGACGTCTTCCTTGCAATCACAGGCCGTGAACTGAGGGACGACTGATGAACATTGCCATCCCAACCCCCGGTGTCAGGCGCAGGAGCATTACTGGATTATGGCTGCGCCACGCAGTTGCCTTCGTCCGTTACTGGAAATTCGTGATCACATGGGTGCTGGTCGAGCCGGTAGTCGTGCTCGTTGCCGTCGGTTTCGGTATCGGCAAGCTCGTCTCGGAAGTAGAGGGTGGGTTGTCATACGCAGAGTTTGTGACCCCGGCCCTGATCATGGGTTCAGCGATGTTTCACGCGCTCTTCGAAACATCATGGAACGCCTACAACCGCATCGACAACGATGTATACGAAACGGCGCTGACCACACCGCTCACAGTCACCGAGATAACGCTCGGGGACATCCTGTGGGCGGTATCCAGGTCGCTGATGACGACGATCGGAGTTGCTGTGTTCGCGGTGGTCTTCGGATGGCTTGGCGGCTGGGCGGCGGTCGGCATACTCATCCCGGCCGTGATGGTCGGCGTGGTGTTCGGGACAATGGGCTTCCTGTTCTCCGCAGTAGCCCCTCACACGACGTTCCTGTCGCTGGTATTTACGCTGGTCGCAACACCGATGTACTTCTTCTCCGGATCGTTCTTCCCGATCTCGATCCTGCCCGACTGGGTAGAGCCTATCGCCTGGGCGATGCCGCTCACTCCGGGTGTGCACCTCGCCCGCGGTTTCGCGCTGGGGAACTTCGACCTGACCCACCTGTGGTCGGCGATCTACATGGTGGTGCTGACGCTGATAATGTGGCCGGCTGCGATCTACCTGCTCAAACGGCGGCTCATCAAGTAGGCAATTTACGCGCTTTCCACACGACGCACTCCTTTGCCGAGTGGACAGCGTGAAGCTATATTGAGAAGGCGCACACTGGCACATGACTCCGCGGAGGGTTCGCATAGTGGCCTAGTGCGCCCGCCTGCTAAGCGGGTTGGGGGTGTTGAGCCCCCTCGCGGGTTCGAATCCCGCACCCTCCGCCACTCTATCCAGCGTCCTGTGCACCACGGACGCCCGGAGCAAATCCCCTCTCCCTCGCCCGGGCGTGCCCCGCGGAGCGGCGACGCGCGACTTGCTCACGCCAGTCATCTGGCAAGCAATCCGATTGCGCCCGGAGCTAACGAAGAGGGTTAGGGTGTGGGTGGTTCCTAAAGACGCGCGCAGTCACCCAAGCATGCCACGCCAGTCGGACACCTAAAAAACCTAAGTCCCGATCCTGATCCCCGGCTCGCAAATCGATCGCAGCGTTTCGACCGCGGCCAGAACCGCCAGGAAACTGGTTTTCGGGTTCGTCTCATGCGGCATGTTCTCGAACCGGAACGAGAACTTTCCCGCCTTGCTCACCGCGTTGATTTCATGAACGTTGCCCGGTGAATCGGGATCGGCAACAACACGGACCCTCGTAGCATCGGGCCCGATACCTGCGAGACTCACGGTAGCCGCGACGTTCACATTCGCCGGGAACAACCCAACCGCCTCACTGGCAGTTCCCTCGAAGATCACAGTCGGCCCGGTGATCTCGACATCCTCCCACCTGGCGAACCCCGGAGCGCCGAGCAGGGAGATCGGCTTCTTGGTGGAGACGATCGTCACTTCTTCGAGCAGGGCCTTCGATGCCCGCAGCGTGTCGATGCCGCCAACCGCACCGGACGGTACGTAGATCGTAGCCCCTGTCGCTTCAGAGGCCGCAGAGACCGCTTGCATGAAATCGGGAGAGACCAGTGCACCCGAACTCATCACCAGCATCGATTTTCCCGCTCCCAGGACCGTCTCGGCATGGGCGGTGACCGCAGCCTGCGATGCGCACTCGGCAACCAGGTCCAGGCCGGGAATTTTGACCAGGTCCGAAACCGTCTCAGCCTCAAACGGCGCCGGGGCCCCACTGCCCGCCAGGCCTTTCGCCAGCTCGGTCCGGCGGGGCACGTCCTCATCGAAAACCCCGACGATCCTCGCCCGCCCGGCCTCGCCGCGTTGTACGGCCCAGGCCAGCTCGGAACCCATCGAGCCACATCCGATCAGGCCAACTGCTACTTGTTTTGACATCGTTTTAGATACGCCACCCGAGGGACAATCGCCATGCGAGTACTTTCAATCGCAACGGGATTCAGCACGATTGATTCGACGATGAATGATAACCATGATGCAAGCACATGCGCGCTGACACCGGACCCGGATTCTGGTGCAAGCGTAAAGGTCGCGCTATCCTTAGGTGCCAATCGCTGGTTAAATCATTCACGAAAATGAGTTCGGGCTGGCCCCGATTCACATCGGCCAGGACTCACAAACAAAACCGCACTCCACTTCACCCCACCTTGCCCACTTACCACGTTTGGACCGTAGGCTGCCAGATGAACACATCTGACTCCGAGCGCTTGTCCAGCGCATTCGAGCAGATGGGATTCGAATCCGCAGCCGATCTCGCCACCGCCGACGTCGTGGTGCTCAACACCTGTGTCGTCCGGCAATCGGCCGAAGACACCGCAACGGGAATGCTGGGACGACTCGCAAAAATCAAGCAGGAGTGGCCCGGCAAGGTGGTCGCCGTGATGGGCTGCATGGTTGGTCCCGAGCAGTCGGAGCTGAAACGGCGGTTCCCGCACGTCGACATCTGGGCGCGACCGCAGCAGTTCGCCCCGGTCCTCGAAACCGCCGGCATTCGGCACGGGCTCGATCCCGAGGGTTGCCTTGGTGGCGCAGTGCCCGAAAACCCCCACGTGGCGTCGTTTATCCCGATCATCCACGGCTGCGACAAATTCTGCACCTTCTGCATCATTCCCTACCGCCGTGGACGCGAGGCCAGCCGTACGGCGTCCGAGATTGTTCACGAAGCCGAAATCATGGTCGAGCGCGGGGTAAAGGACATCACCCTTCTTGGCCAGAACGTCGATTCGTACGGCCACGACCTCTCGCCGATACTCGACCTCGCCGACCTGCTGGGGCAGGTACATGAGATCGAGGGGCTCGAAAGGTTGAGGTTCCTGACCTCCCACCCGAACGACATGTCGCTCCGCATCCTCGAAGCGGTCCGCGACCTGCCGAAAGTCTGCGAGAACATCAACCTGCCGTTCCAGGCTGGCGATGATGCCGTACTCGTGAACATGCGGCGCGGCTACACACGCGGCCAGTACCTCGAAAAGATCGCCCAGGTGCAGGAGATGATCCCTGGCGTAAACCTCACGACCGATCTCATCGTTGGCTTTCCCGGCGAGACCGATGACCAGTTCCAGCGCTCGCTCGACGTATTGTGCGCGGTCGAGTTCGACAAGGTCCACGTTGCCGCCTATTCGGATCGCGACGGCACATTCGCTTCCCGAAGGATGCCCGACAACGTCGACCGTGCGGTAAAAAAGGCCCGACTGGCCACCGTTGACGACTTGCAACAGGAAATTCAGACCCGCAACAACGCAACTCTTGTCGGAAAGAGCTTTGGGGTACTTGTCGAAGGACGTAAGCGGGGTAGACTGCACGGGCGCAATCGTGGCGATAAACTTATATATCTGAACGAACCGGAAAACCGCGGTTCGCAGAACCGACAGGACCTAAACCCCGGACAGACTATTCGGGCTGAAATCGTAGATAGTTCACCCTGGTCACTCGAAGCTGAGTTGGCCCCGGAAAATTCACCGGAGCCAGAAAGTCACGAAAACCAGGCAAACAAGGAAAAGGTACCGGTCGTATGACGACTGCGTTCAGCAAGCAAATCATCGTTCCCGTCAGCGAACTGGAACAATCGGCCTTTTGCCAGACCGACGGTAATCTTCGGACGAAAACACTTGAAGAAGAGTTCCGGTCCGGTGTGCGCTGGCAGAAAGTGCCCACCCGCTACCTGAAGCTGACTCCCGAAGAAATCGCCGAGGGCATCGCCTTCGCTCGCAAAGAGATTGGCGAAAAAGCCGTCCTTCTCGGGCACCACTACCAGCGCGACGACGTGATCGAGTACGCCGACTTCACAGGCGACTCGTACAAGCTTTCGAAAATGGCCGCCGAAGCGAAAGACGCCAAGTGGATCATCTTCTGCGGTGTTCACTTCATGGCCGAGACCGCCGACATACTCACTTCGCCCGACCAGAACGTCCTGCTCCCGAACATGGCGGCAGGCTGCTCGATGGCCGACATGGCAAACCCACGCGACGTTGCCGACTGCTGGGACGATATAGAGTCAGTCCTCGGCTCAACCGACCGCGTTATCCCGATCACCTATATGAACTCCGCAGCGGCCATCAAGGCCCATTGCGGCAGGAACGGCGGCCTCGTCTGCACGTCTTCCAACGCCGACAAGGCATTCGACTGGGCGCTGGAACGCGGCGATAAGATCCTGTTCCTCCCCGATCAGCACCTCGGGCGCAACACCGGGATATCCAAAGGCATTTCCGCCGACGAAATGGCTGTCTGGAACCCCTTCCTGCCGATGGGCGGCCTGTCGGAGGCAGAGATCCGCAACGCAAAGGTGTTGCTGTGGCAGGGCCACTGCTCGGTCCATACCCGCTTCACGGTCGACCAGATCGACGCAGCCCGCGAACGCAACCCGGAAACAACGGTCATCGTTCATCCCGAATGCCCCCGGGGAGTCGTTGCAGCAGCCGACATGTACGGCTCGACCGAACTGATACTGAACACAATCTCCGCAGCACCCGCCGGGTCTTCATGGGCGGTTGGCACCGAGATCAGCATGGTGCGCAGACTCGCCATGGAGAACCCCGACAAGGACATCTTTTGTCTCGACCCGGTCGTCTGCCCGTGCTCGACTATGTACCGTATTCACCCTGCCTACGTGCTGTGGGTGCTCGAAGGCATCATGGCCGGACTGGCGATAAACCGAATCGAAGTTGAGCCTGCCACAAGGCGAGACGCCCTGGTCGCGCTGGAGCGAATGCTCGACATCGCGGGCTGACACTGCCTTACGAACCCGGGCCAGAACGGCCGCCGGGCCGCCAAATCCGAAAACCCCAAAAGGCGATGCATGCTCCCAAATCCCGGTGAACTCGATGCCATCATCGACCGTGCGCTGGCAGAAGATTCAGTCGGGGCCGATGTAACGACCGCAGCGCTAATACCGCCCCACCTTGAAGCCCGCGCCGCACTGGTCCCAAAAGAGCCCGGTGTGCTCGCCGGACTCGAAGTGGCCGCCGCCGTCTTTCGTCGGGTGGACCCTGACCTTTCGTTCGTCCAGCATCTCCTCGACGGTGACCGCGTTGAAGGCGGCGAATCTGTCGCCGTTGTCTCCGGTTGCATGGGATCGATCCTCACCGCCGAGCGGACGGCCCTGAACTTCCTGCAGAGGATGAGCGGAATCGCGACACTCACCAGCGAGTACGTGAAGGCAATTGAGGGCACGACCGCGGCGATAGCCGACACCCGGAAGACCGCGCCGGGCCTTCGCCTCCTCGATAAGTACGCAGTATCGATCGGGGGCGGGCGCAATCACCGGATGAGCCTTTCCGACGGCGTGCTTATCAAGGACAACCACCTCGCCGCGCTGCAGGCAGAGGGGATCAGCCTGGCCCAGGTGATAAAACGGGCCAGGGCACGTGCACCCCATACCGTCAAGATCGAAATCGAAGTCGAATCGGTTGCAGCGGCTGCGGTGGCCGCCGACACCGGTGCCGATATCGTGATGCTTGACAACATGTCGCCTGCCGACATGCGTACCGCAGTCGACCAGGTCGGTGCGAACTGCACGGTTGAGGCATCCGGTGGCATCACCCTTGCGAACGTCGTCGATGTCGCACAGAGCGGGGTGGACATCATCTCGGTCGGTGCACTCACCCATTCGGCCAGGGCGATCGACATCTCGCTCGATTACGAAACCCGCCACACCTGATCATCGACCGACCTCCCAGGTGAACCCGACCGGCACGCTGGCTCGTAGTAGCGCATGTGGACCTGTTTACCAGCTTATTTACCTTGAAACGTATTTCTCTGTCATCTCACCGGCGTCAACTTGCAGCCCTGCTACTCGGCGCACTGGGCGCAGTGGTGATCGTGGCCTGTGCCGATTCAACTGACCAACAGCCACAAATCGAGCCGACCGCCACATTCTCCCCGGCCGATGCCACGGCCACCTGGGAGGCATTCAAGCCCGAGCTCGACCGGATGGCCGCAGAAGTTCTTGAACAGCAGATTATTCAGGCAACAGCGGCTGCGGCTACCCCAACCCCGGGCGCAAACACACCTGCCGCAAGCCCGGAGGTCGACCCTGCGCCCAATCCCGTCCCTTCCACGCCCCCGCCCAGGGCGATTGCCACAGGTCCGGTCGACAGGATCGCCATCTCCGATGGGCACGGCTCGATCCATACGGTGAACCCGGACGGCTCCGGCCTGGCAACTGTGGCCGACGGTTCGACCACCGGGGGAGTTATCCGGTACACATTTCCGGTCTGGTCGCCCGATTGAGGCAGCCTGGTTTTCTCATCGTTCGTAATCATCGCCGACACGGTGAGTCAGAGCGCCCTGCATCGGGCAGACGCAGACGGTAACGGTGAGGTCGTTACGCTGGCAGTCGACAGCACTTCCCAGAGCGGCGTGGGTCCCGGGGTGCCACACTTCTCGGCCTGGTCACCGGACGGAGAACGAATAGCACTGACGACGAGCGGCGAATTCGGAATCGGGACAATGCTCCTCGGCTCGTATTCGGGCGAATCGCCCAGGGGCATTGCGCTTGGCGCACCGCTGTATGTCAACTGGGCTCCCGATGGCAGCGCAATACTTGTCCACCAGGATGCGGGGCTGCACTTTGTCCCTGTAACCGGCTCTGGCAGTGGCGCACCCGTTGCTATCGGTACCGGGTCGGTGTCGTTCAACTCACCCTCCTGGTTCC
The DNA here is from genome assembly GCA_030745955.1 of Dehalococcoidia bacterium. The sequence continues at coordinate 8,541 of JASLNQ010000054.1, forward strand.
CCGACAGCTCGGGGTTCGCCCACGTAGAGTCGTTCGGTGGAGAGACCTCGGTTGTACTCACTCAGGTGGACGACCTGGCGAATCACAAGATCGTCACCGATGCCGATACGCGGGTTGGCGCTGGCTGCTCGCCAGATGGCAAGAAGCTCGCAATCGCTCGGCTGTCGAGCTGGCTCACATTTGGTCGGTGCTCGACGTTGAAACGGGCGTAGTGATGCCCCTGGTTACGCAGGTCGCCTCCGATGAGTTTCTGTTCGTGCAGGTCTTCTTCGACCAGTACGTCGAGTCACACCATGTCTGGGCGCCCGACAGCACCCGAAATCGTGATCACAGGAGCGCTGCTTGATGTCGAGAAGGTCACTCAGCCCGGTGGCGCTGACGACCTGCCAGAAACATTCGACTCCCGGGTCTGGGTCGTGGACGTGTCAGGAGATGATGAGCCCGTCAGCATAGGAACCGGGACGATAGCGAGCTGGTCACCACGGTAGCCACCATGCCTGCAGCAGTCCCCGCTCCCTGCGAGGGAGACGGGTGCCCCTTGGGCGCGGGTGTGGGTGAATCCCCTGGACGTAAAACGCCCCCTGGCAACCCGACCCAACTTCCAGCCTGGGAGGGAGGAAATCATGTTCCGCAACTGGCGCCAGTCGCCGTTCCTCCCCAAGAACGAACCCTCAGTTCCTGCGAGGGGTGTGGCGATCGGCTGAGTCCAGCATGATCGTAACCGGCCCCGCGTTTTCGATCTGCACATTCATCGAAGCGCCGAACACACCTGTTTCGACCCGCAATCCGCTGTACCTGAAGGCATCGGCTACTCGATCGAACATCGGGCTCGCCATCTCGGGTCGGGCGGCATCGGTGAACCCGGGACGCCGGCCTTTACGGGTCGACGCATAGAGCGTGAACTGGCTGACCAGCAGCAGTCCCCCGCCAACCTCCTGCACCGACCGGTCGAATCCTGAATCTCCGGGCTCCGCGGATTCGGACGGAAAGATCCTCATATTCAACGTCTTTTCAACGATGTACTTGAGGTCGTCGTCGCAGTCTTCGTGGGTAATCCCAATCAGCAGGCAGAGACCGCCGCCAATCTCGCCGACCACGCTATCGTCTACAGAGACGGAAGCCCGGTTGACCCGCTGGATAACGGCGCGCATGTGAGACCGTGCCCCGGCTCTGAGCTAGTGGGTGTGGCTGCCGGAGCCGTGCGAATGGCTCGAACTGCCGTCGGAGTGCGAACCCCCACTGCCATCGCCACCGCTACTGTCCGACGATTTGCTCTCAGACGAAGAACTGGAAGAAGAACCGGAAGAAGAGGATGAGCTGGACGATGAATCCGAATCGGATCCGGAACCCGAGTCGGATTCAGACTTGCTGCTTGATGAGGCACCGTTTTTCGAGCTTGATCCGGTGCCGTAGTCGGTGCTGTAGAAACCCGAGCCCTTGTAGATAACCGTTGGGGCCGTGATCTTGCGCGTCGAACTGCTCCCGCAGGTCGGACACTCCGCCCCCGGCTCATCGTTAAATCCCTGGACGAGGTCAAAAACGTGTCCGTTGTCAGCGCACCTATAAACGTAAGTCGGCATCTCTGTCCCGGTACCACAAGCAAACGCGAGCGCACATAGCACTCGCGTTCGTCACTTATTCCTCTTGACGGCTGTTCTAATAACTAACTTTATACCAGTGACGCAAGAATATACCCGGGAACCTGCTCGTCAGGCACCCCCTCGAACTCTCCGGGCTTAGTGCGCCAATTGATCCCGGTCGTTACAACGGCCGAGGCGATCCCGGCCCTGTTCGCTCCCAGGATATCGGTCTCAAGCTGGTCCCCGATCATGACGACGTGATCCGATCCGGCCCGCCTGGCCGCCTCTTGGAATATCGGCAGGTATGGTTTACCAAGTTTAGATGCGACCAGCGCCTCAT
>JASLNQ010000055.1 GCA_030745955.1 Dehalococcoidia bacterium
CGCGCATGCGTGCGCTCGCGCGGGCGCGAACGTTCGAAAACCTGTGCTACTGCCCGCTACGCTCGACGAGGGCGAGCAGCAGGCTGTCGAAACCCTTCGGGGTGCGGTCGGTGAGGTGCGCAGGCCACTGGACGCCGATCAACCATTCATAGCCCGGCTTCTCTATTGCCTCCACGACCTGGTCTTCCGCGTAGGCCGACGAAAGCAGCCCGTCGGCCACGCGCCCGGGCACCAGGCCGTGCGTATGGGCCGAAGGGACGGTCACCCAACCTGATCCGGCGATAGTGTACGAAGTCTTGCCTCCGGGTGCGATGAATACCGGGTGTTTTACCGGTGTGGAGCCCGGGTCGGGATTACCGTGTCCTTCGACCTCCCCCGGTGGTTGTCCGCCCAGTGCGACGTTCAGGGCATGCATGCCCCAGCCTATGCCCAGTACAGGGAATCCACCCTCGATCGCCTGAACCAGTCCTGTCGGAACCGTTTCCGATTCATCGAATGCACCCACGCCTGCGACCAGCAGACCGCCGACTCCGGCCGGAAGGTCGCCTTCTATGTCACCGACGACCGCGCGCCCTCCACCATGCTGAATCGCCTCGACAAAGGGCTGTTCGGGCTCACCGGGGTGGACGAGGAGTCCGACGCGGGCGAGTTCACTCACCTCGGGTCACCTGCGGGTTCACCGGCGCATATCGGATTCGGGCACGGGTGTTGCGGTGAAACCTGGGTAGGGCGCTTTAGAACGGTATGCCCCACAGGCCCATCCATTCGGTAAGCGATTTTTCTACGGCCAGACCGTGCTTGCGCAGGTCCGTACCGAGTCGAGCTTCGGTTGGCCGGTCCCGTTCACCTTCGCTCTCGCCGGTCGGGACGAACGGGTAGAAGGCCTTGCGGTCGTACCGGTATATCCAGTACGTGCGGAGACCTGAACGGTAGGTGTTGTCTTCGACCGTCCCGGTGAAGTACAGCTCGAACACGGCTGCCAGCAGTTGGCTGGCACCGTCGTTTGCCGCGATTGCGTTTCCTACGGTGTAGGTGCTCGATACCAGGTCGCCGAAGTTACCGTCTTCCAGGACGATCCATCGCATGCCCCGGTCGTCTTCCTTGATTTCGAACGCCGTTTTAGTGGCACCTTCGCCCTGATACAGCACGGAGTTCAACTCGACACCGATGGCGTTCAGAAATGGATTTTCGTCATTGTCCCGATAGACAACGCCTGCCCGCCTTGAGGGCGTTATTTCACCGAGCGACTGGAGCTTAGCCTCCGCCTTGATAACGGTCGACATCGCTGCCCAGTCGGATTTTGGGGTTTTGTTACCGCTGAACCAACCCACGCTATCGCATCCCGTAGCGCATGCGTTGCTCCAGCTCGCGGAGCCGCTTGATCCGCTCTTCCAGTGGCGGGTGCGTCGAGAACAGGTTCATCGACCCCTCGCCCTTCAAAGCAGCCGGAATAATCAGGAATGCGTTCGCGGTCTGAAGCTTCCTGAGGTCCTTGTCAGGGATCCTGGCAACAGTGCCGCTGATCTTTTCCAGGGCATCGGCAAGCGCGCCCGGGTCGCCGCTGATCTCGGCACCGGTGTGATCGGCTCCATACTCGCGGTAGCGGGTCAGGGCCAGGACGAGCAGTTGGCCGATGAAATAGACGACGATCGTCACCAGGTAAACCATCATCACACCACCGCCGTTATTCCGGCGTCCGCCCATGCCGCCGAACAGCATGTTCCAGAACAACATTGTCATGAGGAAGCTGGTGAGCGTGACGAGGAAGTTAGCGATGGCCAGGACTCGCATGTCGCGATTGGCGACGTGGGCCAATTCATGGCCTATCACCGCCTGCAACTCACGCTCGCTCAATCGTTCCTGGATACCGGTGGTCACCGCCACCAGTGCGTTCTTCGGATTTCGTCCGGTAGCGAATGCATTGGGGATGCCGCTTTCGATGACCGCCACCTTTGGCATTGGCATTTCGTAGCGGTCGGCCAGCATCTTGACCATCCGGTGCAACTCGGGTTCTTCTTCTGCCGAAACCTGCTTTGCCCCGGTCGACATCAGGATCAGCCTGTCGGACATGTAGTACTGGACTACGACCAGCACGCCAACGATTCCGCCGATGAATATGAGTGGCATTCCCGATGCCATCAGGAACAGGGCGAACACTGCGTACAGGAAACCGAGCATGAACATGGTGAAGTACATGCGGGAAACGAGTCCGCGGTCTTTATGGAATTTTCGAGTTGTGGTTGAACTCATCGTGGTTACCTCAGAATGTGCAGCCGGCCAGTCCTAACCAAACCTGCAAGTAGAATCTTACCCGAGTGACCAGCGATAGCGGCGGCAAACACCCGCCGGCAGCCAGAACACCGGCTATTCCTGTGCCCACGGTATTACGGAGAGGGAGCCTCGACAGATTGACCGAACCACCAGAACGAATCCCGTCTCAAACCGCCCCGGCAGAAATCACCGACGCCTTACTCGAGCACGTCGAGCAATCCGTGATCCGAGCTGCGCGCGAGGCAGGAGAGCTCGTTTCGAGCCGTTTCGGAGGAGTGCTTGAAGTTTCGTCGAAGGGTGAGAAACCCGGCAAAGACCTCGTAACCGATGTCGATAAAGCGAGCCAGGAACTGATCGCCGGGATCATGGCTGAGACCTGCCCCGGCCATATGCTGCTGGGCGAAGAAGATCCACCCGATGAAGAACCCGCCGCGGCAGACTGGATCTGGGCGGTGGACCCAATAGACGGCACCACGAATTTCGTCAACGCGTCGGCCACGCACGCAGTGTCGGTGGCTGCGCTGTTCAGGGGTGACCTGATGGCTGCGGCAATGTGGATCCCCTGGCCCAACGAAAACGGCTTTCATTTGATGCACGCCCGTCTCGGAAACGGCACATGGTTGGAAGGATCGAAAATGCAGGTCCATGCGCCCGGTGATTCCGGCGCGCCCCAACCGGGTGTCCTGTCGGCCGCTCCGGGCTGGCTGCGCCGGATGTTCAACATCCGCAAACCGCTCGTGGGGAAGTTCGGTGAAAACCGGATTGGCGGGAGTGCGTGTTACGAGCTGTTCATGGTGGCGAAGGGCTCGATGCAGTACTCGATAACCGGTTTCGCCCACACGTGGGATTTCGCCGGGGGGGTGCTGCTCGTGACAGAGGCCGGGGGCAAGGTCATGGCGCTGGGTCCAAAGCGGAGATTCGAGCCGTTTCGCGGCTGGGACAACGGCTATGCGAACGATCCAGCGACCTATGGACGAATACGGAAGTGGCGGGGGCTCCTGCTGTGTGGGGCACCGGCTACGGTCGACTTTATTGCCGTGAACCTGAGCATGAAGCGGCGGGGCGTGCTGGGCAGGCTCAGGTCACTGGTGGGCTCTTAGCACGGGTACACGCCCAGATGCCCGCGCAAGCGAGCCTCGGTATTCCAGGGCAACATGCATCCGCTGTCTGGCTCGTGGCGTGTGTTGGGGGTCGCGCCCGCCCGCCAGCGTGGTCCAGACGCTACCGGAAAAGGTTCCGGACCGCGCCCAGCCAGCCGGACTTTCAACCCTCGATTACGATCTGCTGGTAGAAAGCCACGTAGTCTTTGATGTTGGCGGCGGCTTCCGATGGGGCCGGGTAATACCAGGCTACGTCGCTGGCCTGCTGGCCGTCTACGGATACCGAGTAGTAGCTGGCCAGTCCCTTCCACGGGCAGGTTGTGCGGAGCGCACTCTCAGAAAAATACTCCCGCTTGATCGCTTCCGGCGGGAAGTAAACGTTACCTTCCACGATCTCGTACTCTTCGGTCTCTGCAATAACAGTGCCGTTGAATACCGCTTTTACCATCTGTTGCTCTCCCGCTGACTTACTAAAGCCCCGGACCCAGGGCCTACACGTGGCTTGATTCGCTGTTTGTTCAGATGCGGCCCGGTCCAGAACCGGTGCTGAGTCATGAATATCGATTACGGCCTGCCCATACCGCACCGAAATCATGCTGATCGCATCTGAACTTTCAGGTCGTCCCCAACTTATGTGGGTGCGCCGAGAACCGAGTGTCGGTCTGAAAACCCGATGCTGTAGCACGGAGTAGCTCGTTTCCATGGCAGAGACATTTGATGTAGTAGTTATTGGTGCCGGTCCAGCCGGAGAAGTCGCAGCCGAGATTGCGGTAAAACGCGGATTGACCGCAGTCGTGATTGAAAGCGAGCTGGTTGGTGGTGAGTGCAGCTACTGGGCGTGCATGCCCAGCAAGGCCCTGCTGAGGCCCGGCGAGGTGTTGCGGATGGCCCGACGGACACCCGGAGCGCGTGAGGCCGTCACGAGCGGAGTCGACCGGGCGGCAGCCCTGGAACGACGCGATGCGCTGATATCGAATCTCGACGATGTCTGGCAGGTGAAGTGGCTCGATGACGCCAACATCAGCCTCATCCGGGGTCATGGTCGCCTCGCTGGCGAAAAGCGGGTTGAGGTCACCCATGAAGACGGCACGGTGACGGAAGTCATCGCCAACAAGGCAGTCATTATCGCGACAGGATCGGTTTCGTCTTCACCCCCGATCCCCGGTCTCGCCGAGTCGCGGACCTGGGACTCCCGGGTGATCACCAACCTGAGCGACCCGCCCGAGAGCCTGATAATTATCGGTGGTGGGGTTGTTGGGGTCGAAATGGCCCAGGCGTGGAAGGACCTTGGCACTGAAAACATTACGATCATCGAACGCAGTCCGAGCCTGTTGGCCCGGGAGGAGGCATTTGTCGGCGAGACGATCGAAAACGTGTTCACCGAGGAGTACGGGATCAGGGTGTACACGAATGCCGACTGCACGGAGGTTGATCGGGTAAACGGGACAGTCACTATTACATGCGACGGTGAGTATATTTCGGCCAACGAGATTCTCGTGGCGACCGGCCGCGCCGCCAACACTGCGGATATCGGTCTCGAAGCGGTCGGGCTTGAGCCGGGCAAATTCATTCCGGTCGACGACCAACTGCGAGTCGGCGACGTAGACGGTGACTGGCTTTTCGCCGTTGGTGACGCGAACGGTCGAAGTTTGCTGACCCATGACGGCAAGTACCAGGGCAGGATCGCCGGTGCTGTCATTGCGGAACCGGAGAGTGACATACGTGCGTTTGGCGACCTGGTGGCCTCACCTCGTGTTGTTTTCACCGATCCGCATGTCGCGGCCGTCGGGCTCTCCGAAGCCGGTGCCCGTGAGAAAGGGATGAATGTCAGGGCGGCGGATTACGGATTCGGGTGGACGGCCGGTGCAGTTACCACTGGTGAGGGTATCGAAGGCGACGTTCGGATCGTGGTGGATGAAGACACGCGGACGATCGTCGGTGCGACATTTGTGGGCCCGGGCGCTGGGGAGATGCTGCATGCTGCAACCATCGCGATCGTCGGCAAGGTCACACTCGACGAGTTGTGGCACGCCACGCCGGCCTTTCCAACGATTAGCGAGTTCTGGCTCAGGCTGCTCGAAGCCTACGGCCTGTAGGGCCGGGAACCCCGTGTATCGAAGCCCCCGGCGAAATCTCTAATCCGTGCAAATGCACTTTCAGAAGAGGGACACAGGATGACCATTGCGGAGCGGACCCCGAATATCGTAAGCCCCGACCCGAAATCGGCCGATGAGCTGATCGAGTACTACCGGCACGTGCGCGCGTTCACCGAAAAGATGTGCGAGCCGATGGTGAACGAAGATTACGTGATCCAGTCGATGCCCGATGTCAGCCCCACCAAGTGGCACCTGGTCCACACGACCTGGTTTTTCGAGACGTTCATCCTCGGTAACAACTACCCGAATTACGAGCCACTGAACAAGCAGTACAACTACCTGTTCAACTCGTACTACAACGCCGTTGGTGAGCAGTTCTGCCGGCCCCGGCGCGGCCAGATATCGCGTCCGATGGTCAGCGAGGTATACGACTACCGCCACTACGTTGATGAAAAGATGGTCGACCTGATCGGTCGGCTTGGCCAGGACGGCGCACTCGACGGGATCAGGGCGGTAATCGTCCTTGGCGTGAACCACGAGCAGCAGCACCAGGAGTTGATGGCGACTGACATAAAGCATGTGCTGTCGATGAACCCGCTCCGTCCGACGCTTTATGAGCGGCCCGCAGACCCGGAGCCGGTCGGCGTCCCCAGGCTCGAGTGGCTCCGTTACGAGGGAGGTGTTTACGACATAGGCTGGAAAGCCAGCCGCTTCGCCTTCGACAACGAGGGGCCGCAACACAAAGAATATGCAAATGCGTTTGAGATTGGTTCGCGGCTCGTCACCAACGGTGAGTTCCTGGAGTTCATGAATGACGGTGGCTATCAGCGCCCCGACGTATGGCTTTCCCTTGGCTGGGCCGAGGTGCAGGAAAACAGCCTGAAGGAGCACGACTGGGAGAAGTTCGACAAGCCGCTGTACTGGTTCAGATCGGGCAACGAGTGGATGCAGTACACGCTGGCCGGACCCCGGCCGGTGCACCCAGACGAACCGGTTGTGCATGTGAGCTACTTCGAGGCCGATGCCTACGCCAGGTGGGCCGGCGCCCGAATTGCTACCGAATCGGAGTGGGAGATCGCTTCGGCCGACGCCGAGATCGCGGGCGGGACATATTCAGATAGTTTCCGGTTCCACCCACGTCCGCTCCCTCTCGACGCTCTTACTGGCCGGCTTCACCAGATGTTTGGCGATGTCTGGGAGTGGACGAGCAGCGCCTACAGCCCGTACCCCGGCTACCGGGTCTCCGAGGGTGCGCTGGGTGAGTACAACGGGAAGTTCATGGCGGACCAGGTCGTCCTGCGGGGCGGTTCGTGCGCAACGCCGCAGAATCACATTCGGCCAACTTACCGCAATTTCTTCTACGCCCCGAACAAATGGCAGTTTATGGGTTTCCGACTCACTCGTGATGCTCGATAATCACCGGCCATAAAAGACGGATGACGACTAAGGACACGTGACGTATATGACGATCGCAACGACATCGCTGGAGATTCCAACTGCGCTTCATACAATGCTCAGCGACGTGGTGACCGGGCTTGCGCAATCGCAAAAGACGCTGCCTAGCAAGTACTTTTACGACGAGCGCGGTTCGAAGTTGTTCGACGACATATGCGATCTGGATGAGTACTACATCACGCGTACCGAGAAGGCCCTGATGGATGAACACGTCGGTGAAATGGCGTCGGTCGTTGGCCCCGGGGCGCTGTTGATCGAGTACGGGAGCGGGAGCTCGCTGAAGACCCGCCTGCTGCTAACAAACCTCGAACGCCCGGCCGGTTATGTGCCGATCGATATTTCAGGCGATTACCTTTCGGAGGTCGGCCACGCGCTGCAGGCGGAGTTCCCGCATATCGAAGTGATACCTGTCGTTGCCGATTTCACGCAGGAGTTCGACATCCCCACTCCGAGTTCGGTTGAGGCGACGAGTTCGCCCTCGACACGCAGGGTCGTTTACTTCCCTGGTTCGACTATCGGCAATTTACAACGCGAAGACGCGAAGGCGCTGCTTGCCGGGATGTTGAACGTGACGGGAAGCGGCGGCGGTGTTTTGATCGGTGTGGACCTCGACAAGAACCGTGATGTATTGCGCGCGGCCTACAACGACTCGCGGGGTGTGACCGCAAACTTCAATTTGAACGTCCTGCGCCGGATCAACCGCGAGTTGGGCGCTGATTTCAACCTGGAAAATTTCACGCACAGGGCGATCTTCAACCAGGAAGATTCCTGCATCGAAATGCACCTTATCTCAACCCGCCGACAGACGGTGAATGTCTGCGATTACACATTCGAGTTCGAGGAAAACGAGTCGATCCTTACCGAGTACTCGCACAAATACACGGTCGCAGCGTTCAATCGAATGGCCGGTGAAATCGGCCTGGCCGTGAGAAATACGTGGACCGATGCCGACAACATGTTTGCGGTGATGTACTTGGAACGTGACGTGGCGTTCGATGTCCTGGGCAGGTCAAACGGAACGTCGGAGAGCGTACCGACCATGGCACCGCAGCTGCAACAGCTGGGAGACTGATCGCCAGCGGGCGCAGCGCCTTCGAGTTGCACTGGCAGGGGTTAGCCGGGTTTTTCGCCGTTAGGGGTTCAGCGCTTCAGGGCAGTTCTGAGTGCGGGCATCAGGTTGCCCCTGCGTCCCGTCCCAACTCGATCCAGGCCCAGCCAGCCGGCCATCAGCTGCAGCTCGTCGGCGAGGTTTGCCGCCACGTAGTCGTGATCCCGGCCGTCCTCAACGAAGGCCCCTTTCACCCTGAGCACGCCCTTATCCCGCTCGGCCTTGAGGTCGACCCTGGCGACGAGGCTATCGCCCAGGACGAACGGGTACACGTAGTAGCCGTACTGGCGGTCTTTCTCGGGGACATAGATTTCGATTCGATAGAGGAAATCGAACAGGCGCTCGACCCGGTCTCTCTCCCAAACTAGCGGATCGAATGGCGTCAGCAGCGCCCGGGCGTCGGTCGGATCGGTCGATGGGATATCGGCCGGGGCGAAGGTGTCAAGCTCTTCTGGCCAGCCTTCGACGTTCACACGCTGAGCAGTGCCTTCTTCCACGAGTTCTGCGAGGCGCGCCGCGGCGTCGGCATTCTTGATCCTGTAGTAGTCGGCGAGGTCGGCAGCGGTCCCAATTCCATGCGCGCCGAGGGCGATCCGCATCATTTCCCGGTGCGATTCCGTGATGGAAGGCGTGGTCCCGCTGAGGTACTCGCCCGCAATCACCCGCTCGGTCAGGTCGTAATAGCGGGTGAAGTTCTTGCGGTCGGCGACCGACAATGCTCCGGTCGCAAAGTGCCACTCCATCGCGATTTTGCCTGTCGTGTAGCCCCACCACGGTCCGCGCCGCTTGCCGGCGTTGTCGAGATCGGAGGCGGTCATCGCACCCCGCTCACGGACCTGGCCAAGCACCTGTTCAAGATACCCGGGCCGGGTTTCGATCAGTTCTGCAACGCGGTGCCGTGGTTCACGGGCCGCCATCCGCTGTCTGAACAGAGAGTGGTGCTCGACGGGCACGAAGGATGCGACGTGCGCCCAGGTCTCGAAAATCGATCGGTCTCGGTAGGCCAGGGTGTCCAGAAAACCCTGATCGTAGTTCCCAAGACGGGAAAATAGCGGCATGTAGTGGGAGCGCACGCAGACGTTTACAGAGTCGATCTGCACGAGTCCCATTGCCCGGATCGAGTTGCTTACGTCGTCGATCGAGACTGTTTCATCGGGACTGATGCTGGTGCGGTTGGTCTTCCCATCGTCGACGGCCCTGGTTTTGTCCCGTGCGCCACGCCGGGACGCGAGACCTCCGGCGCGAATGGCGATGCGCCTGGCATCCTGTTTTGAGAGTGATAACGGCATTCAGGTCCCCGTGCTAGACCATGGGCCACGGCACATTGGTGTCGGGGTCGAGTACAGGGTAATGGCCGAACTCGATCATCTCCCTGCCCCGGGTCACCACATCGTCGATTTCGGACGAATCGAGTAGCTCGAGCAATTCGGTTCGCAAATTGCCGCCCGGTTCAAGGGCCGGTAGCAGCGACTCGACACCGCCCAGTAACCTGTCCGGGTACGCGGTCCCGTTGAACTCGAAAATGACCGTCCTGCGGCGTGCGAGGTGGTTGAACGTGAGTCCGTGGTCGATAGCCCAGAGCTGCCCGTCGTCCGAAACGATACACGATCCCCCCTTGCGATCAGCGTTGTGCACCAGGGCGTCGAACATCGCCATCTCCTGGAAGTCGTCAAGGCGATCGTCACGGAGCGAGAAAAAGGTGTCTCCGCCGCCGGAAGTTTCAGCCGCGTCGATGAACAACTGGACGCTGCCCTCGCCATGGGGTCCTGTCCGTATTACCGTCGGCGGTATTCTCGGCCAGCCAAGCACGCGTGAAACGAGGTATGCGGCGCGCTCGCGGTGGTGGAGCGTCCCGCCGGGGAAGTCCCTAAGTGGCCGCTCGCCGGTCTGGGGTTTGTAAATGCCGTAAATAGACGATTCTTCATCGACTTCGGGTGGTTCCCCCGCCTCAGCACTAGCATCCTCTTCGACGGGGGTGTACGTCGCGGGGTCACTAAGGCGGACGACAAAGACATAGTTCGAACCGCCCGGGTGCAGGCCCATCCCGGATATCGGCCACTCGCCAAGCCTCTGGAGGACGGTTTGCTCATCCAGCACACCGACTTCGCTTTCCGGGATCTCGAAGCTCGGGTTCGAATCACCGGTCACGAGTGCTCATCACCCGTAAGTTCTTCGCCCGGATTGTGGCCGTTGACCTTCACGCAGAAGTGACTTTCGCCGGGGGTTAAGGGCGCCTCGCACAGCGGGCAGGGTTTGCGCCCGGCTGCGACGACTTCGACCGACCGTTGGGCGATTTCATCGGCCTTTTCCCGGGTGAAGCTGAAGGTTATTTCCGCCAGCA
>JASLNQ010000056.1 GCA_030745955.1 Dehalococcoidia bacterium
GACCTCGTCCTTCACGGCCACGGTTTCGACTACATGTTCCAGGGCATGTATCTCCCTTCCCGCCGGAAAAGGTTTCTCGGCCGACCGACCCGTTCGTGGGCGCTCGACCCGATCGGCTTCGACCTCGTCGGGCAGTACATCGACGAGGCAAAGTACCGGCTGAAAGGCATCGATCCCACAAGCCTGCTGAAGCCAGGGCTGGCGACCGATGCTAACGAAAGATTGAGAACCGATCTCGAAGCGGTCCTGAAGCCCGTGCAGGGCGAAACGGCTGAAGCCTTCGATGAGTGGGACTACCTGACCACAAGCGCACCGGGCCGCCACTACACCTACCTGAACCTGCTATCTGCGGCATCGCTGGCCGAACAGCGAACCGTCGCCTTCGACAACGACACCTTCGACATCTACTACTCGACACCGGCAAACGTCCGGCACGGGACCATGCTGCTCGCCGAGACAATCAAGAATCTCAACCCGCAGCTTCTCGAAGTCCGGAACGCGAACACCAATCTCAGGCCCGACCTCTCACCGCTAAAGCTCACAATCGGTGGCTGGACGAGAAGTGCGAGGCGCCGAATCGGACTTGGCGGCGCGAAAGCCGCGGATCCCTCTCAAGACGACCGCTCGTGGCTGACGGGTGATTCGTTACTGCGGGGGTCCGAGCCGCTCCAGGGCAGAATCAACGGCCTCGGGCACTCTGCCCGACTCGAGGGACTGGGTATTTTCGATCTTTCGCAGGTGGGAAACGCGCTCGATGCGTTCCGTTCGGGCAATAAATCGGTTGCGCCCGCCCTTCTCACGCTGCTCACCATCGACACGTTCCTGGGTGGATCCGGCTAACAGCGCATTGGCCCGAACACGCCCCGTCTACGCTTCAGTCTGGCAGCCCCGATTTGCGATGATTGAAACTCGCGGGAATTGTGCAGATGCAACAATCGGCCTGCGACCCGGTCACTGCAATGAAGGTTCAAGTCGTATCGAGCAAGTACCCGCCCGAGTATTCGGGCTCGGGTAACCGCGCCCATTCGACATACCTTCGGCTGAACGAAAAGTTCGGGGTAGAGTCGGACGTAATCTGCAGCAGCGTCGAGTTCACCGATCGTGCCGACTACCAGTCCGATGGGACACGGGTCACCCGGGTGGTCTCACCGCTGTTGAGGAGGATCGATCAGAATCTTGGCAAAGGCCAGGTCCGCAGGCTGACCAATGCCGCGGTCTACCATTCCGAGGCGCGGGCGGTCACCCGGCTGCTCGCCAGCAGGAACTTCGACATCATCCACGTCTTCGGCTACTCCCCCGCTACCGTCGCAGCCATCAACTGGAGTCGGCGCAGGTCGGTCCCGCTGGTGCTCGAAATCGTCAACAACATCGGAAGTCCGTACCAGTACCTCCCCGGGACCAGGAAATTTCGCTCGTATGACCTTCGAATCCAGGCCGTTATTGTCGCCATCAGCAAGCACATATCCGATATATGCGCCGCCGCTGGCCTGGGCCAGAACGTGTGGACCCGTCCCAACCCGGTTGATACCCAGCGCTTCAGTCCCGCGTCCGGCGATCAACGTGCGAAAACTATCTCTACTCTCTTTGGCTTTGGCTTCGGCGAATCCGATAAGGTCATCGTTTACGTGTCAAAGTTCATGAAGCAGAAAAACCACGAATTCCTCGTCGAGGTCATGAAGCACCTACCCGACGAATACAGGCTCGTGCTCGCAGGCCCGACCATCACCGCAGGTGAGATGGATCCCGGCATGACCATGGAACAGGTACCGCAACTCCAGGCGCGTGTCGACCGTGCGGGTCTCGGGGAGCGGGTGAAGATCATTCCCGGGTTCGTCGACACCGCTGAATATCTTTCGGGTGCCGACTTGTTCTGCTTTCCGGCACAAAACGAGGCGATGGGAACCCCGCTCATCGAGGCCCTGTCGAGCGGGACCCCGGTCGTTGCGAACGCGGGCGAGCCCAGCTTCGCCGAGTGGATAATCGACGGCGAGAACGGCTACCTGGTCCCGCTGAATGCCGAACAGTGGGCAACGGCCGTGCAGACTGCAGCCGAATTCGGCGACGCCCAACGAAAACAGATCTCGCAATCGGTGAATGCCCGGATTTCTTCTGACGTTATCGATGAGCAGTATTTCCGGTTACTGAACGGTCTCACCACCGCCGCTCCCGACGAAACCGTCGATGTCGAAAAGGTCCTGTCATCGTGATTGGCTACACCAGGCTCTTTTACGAACTCGTCGGGCCAAAGCTCCTGGTCCTGCTCTTCGTCATGCAGGTCGCGGCGATCCTCGAGGGCTTTGGCATCAGCCTGATCCTGCCGATAATCCAGGGTGACGAGAGCAGCGAAAGCCGCCTGGCGACAGCGATCGACTGGGCTTTCGACCTCATCAACGTTTCGCCGACCCTCACCAACATCCTGATTGTCCTGGTCATATTCTTCCTGGTCCGTGCGGCTCTCCTGATCGCGCAGTCCTGGTACCAGTCTCGAATCCTCGCCCGCAACCTGACCGATATGAGGACCGAATTCGTGGGTGCCCTTGCCCGCACCGAATACAGCTACCTGGCTCAACAGGACGCCGGTTTACTGAGCAACGTGATGAGTGGCGAACTGCAGCGGGTCAACTTTGCCCTTGCCCAGCTACTCGGCCTGATGGTCGCGGCGACCACCGCCGCTGTGTACGTAGCGATTGCCATGCTTGTCGCGCCGGTGGTCACCATATTCCTGGCGGTGCTGGTACTGCCGATCGCTTTGATAATGCTGTACCTGAACCGCATAACAACGACAGCGTCGGTGGAACACACCGATGGCTCAAACCGGCAGCAGAGCTTCCTGCTGGAGGTGCTCCGCAACGTGAAGTACCTGAAAGCCACCGGTCGGACCAGGCCCGTAATCACGCGGGTAAACACCGAAGTCGCCCGTGTCGGTGAAGCGTTCCGCAAACTCACCTTTTTGCAGGGTGCCACCGTCTTCGGACTCGAACCGATCGTCGTGCTCGTGCTCGCGGTGGTGATCTACTTTTTCACAGAAATCCGTGGATCCAACGTCCTGGAAATCCTGTTCCTGCTGTTTGTGTTCAGGACCGCCGCCGTCAACCTGATCGCAACCCAACCGGCCTACCGGAAGTTCATATCGGCCACCGGCAGCATGAGGATCTACCGCGAGCTGAGAGCGGACATCGACGCCCACCGTGAGCCCGACACCGGCTCGAAAGCCGCACCAGAATTCGACTCCGGCTTCGAGATGCAGAACATCACTTACACCTACCCCGGGCAGGCCTCGCCATCCGTCGACCGGGTTTCGCTCTCGGTGCCCGCAAAGACTACGGTCGCCTTCGTCGGTCCCTCGGGCTCTGGAAAATCGACAGTTGCGAACATACTGGCGTCCCTGCTGGTCCCATCTTCGGGTGAGATTTCAGTCGGCGGACGACCTTACTCGGAGATAAATGTCACTCAGTTCCGGGAGAAAGTCGGTTACGTAACGCAGGAATCTGTCGTCTTCAACGCACCCCTTGCCGACAACATCCTGCTCTGGCAGGAAAACACCGATCCCGCAAAACTGACCGATGTTATCGCCAGGACGGGCCTCGACACGATCCGGTCGTCTCAGGATCTGGAGCAGGATCTGGGTGACGGCGGCACGGCCCTGTCAGGCGGGGAGCGCCAGCGGCTGTCGATCGCCAGGGAACTCTACTGGGACTCCGAGCTGCTGATCCTCGACGAGGCGACCAGCTCTGTGGACAGCATGCTGGAAAAACAGGTCGATGAGATCATCAGCGGCCAGCGGGGTACGAAGACAATCATTGTCATCGCCCACAGGCTGTCCACCGTCCGCGACGCCGACATCATCTACGTCTTCGATGGCGGACGAGTCGTCGAGTCGGGGTCATTTGACGACCTCGTGGGTTCAGGCGGGTTGTTCTCCAAGATGGCGAAACTGCAGTCGTTCTAATGCGCGTTCACGTCCTGACGCCCGGATTCACGACCTCGAACGGGTCGGCGTTCCTCTTCCCGCTCGTGGTTCACAAAAACGCGCTCCGGGACGCATCGGTCGACATCCGCTTTGTCAACCGCACGAAGTCCGGGCTTACCGACTGCGAAATCCTGGCAATCGACTCTAAGGAGTTCCGTAGCGAGTGGCAGGACGGACGGTCGCGAACGCTCGAGCTGATCGCTTCCTATCGTGATGCCGGCCCCGAGATCATATGGTTCGACACGACCGACAGCACCGGCACACTCCAGGCACCCGTTCTCCCGGTAGTCGATAAGTACCTGAAGGCGCAACTTCTCGCCGATACAACCCGCTACACGGCACGCATCTATGGCGGGCGCGTGCACTCCGAGCACTACCACGAAACGGCGGGTGTTACCGACGATGATGGGACCGCGGTCGATGAGCCGATCGCCCCCGGGGACCTCGCAAAGCTTGGGGTTTCATGGAACAGCGGCCTGGCCGACTACTCAACCTACGGCCCCATGAGAATCGGCCTGTATCGACGGTTGCCTTTCGCGATGTTGCTGCGGTACCCCGCTGCGATCGAGGCCGCAGATTCCCAACGCCCAAACGACCTCTCAGCGCGGTTCGGTGCCAGCTACAGCAAGGCAACCGTTCGGTATCAGCGTGAACAGATCCGGGAACGGCTCGCCAGCCGACTCGACACGCAGAAGCTGAACCGCAGGGGTTACATGAGGGAGTTGAGGCAATCGAAAGTCGTCCTGTCGCCCTTCGGCTGGGGTGAGATCACGCTTAAGGACTTCGAGGTGTTCCTGACCGGCGGCATGCTCATGAAACCCTCGATGGACCACATGCAGACCTGGCCGAACTTCTACGAAAAAGACGTAACGTACCTGTCGCACGACTGGGACCTGGCCGACCTCGAAGAACGGATCGACCAGGCGGTTTCCAACGCGCCAGACCGCCTGGCAATCGCCCGCGCAGGCCAGGAACGCTACGCCGAACACACGTCGGGAAAATCAGCCGCCGAAAAGTTCGTCGCTCACCTTTTGGACGTTCTCGCGTCATGAATCCCGCCAAAGCTGAAACGCCAGTAAAAATCCTGCTTCACGTCAGGTCGATGCATATCGGCGGATCTGAACGGCAGGTCGTCGCACTTGCGAAATCGATGACGGCACTCGGCAGCGAGGTTCACGTCGCGACGATCGTCAGCGGTGGTCCACTCGAGCGCGACCTGGCGGGTGTGGCAAACGTGCAACTACACTCACTCGGAGGCTCCGGGATAACGGGAAGACTGCGGTACCCCTTCCGCGTGCGGGCGCTGATCAGGTCGCACCGGTTCAACGCCGTATACGGCTTCCTCCCGACACCCAACCTGGGCCTGCTGGCTGCGCGAACGGTTCGCCACCGCCCGGTGATCGTATGGGGTGTGCGGTCCAGCGGCCTCGATCTGAGCCAGTACAGCGGCCGTGTGAAATGGGCGATGCGGCTGGAAAGGTGGTTTTCAAGGCTCGCCGATCACATCATCACGAACTCGCAGGCCGCCCTCGATGAGTACTCCGGGAGCGGATACCCTCGCTCGAAACTCATTCACGTCCCAAACGCAATCGATGTCAACCGGTTCAAGCCCGATCCCGACGCACGAAAGTCGGCCAGGGACGACATCGGCATTTCAGACCACACCCCGCTTATCGGCCTGTTCGCCAGGCTGCACCCAATGAAAGACCATCTGACATTCCTGCGGGCCGCCAGGATCCTCGCCGATAACACACCCGGTGTGCGGTTTATCTGCGCTGGCGGGACATCGGGCGAGTATTCGGAGTATGAGCGGGAAATCAGGGCAAGCGCAACCGAACTCAACCTCGACGAGACGGTCCTCTGGCTCGGTCCCCGGACCGATCCCGAACGGCTGATGGCAGCCTGTGATATCACCACCCTGACCTCGGATAGCGGTGAGGGTTTCCCGAACTCGGTCGCAGAGTCGATGGCCTGCGGCGTTCCCTGTGTCGTGACCGACGTCGGCGATGCCGCTGCAATAGCCTCCGATCCCGCGGCGATTGTCGCACGGGTCAACCCCGAAGCACTCGCCGATGCCTGGAAGTCGGCCCTCGCCCAAGACCCGGCTAAAAAAGACCGGACTGCGTCGGAGATCCGCCAGTCCATCATCGACCGCTACTCACCCGACGAAATAGCCCGTCGGACGCTGGACGTGCTCACCCGCCGCTGAACAGCAGGTGCCGAGCCGAACCGCGCCCCCGTTCTGCCCTATTCCGTTCTCGACTCGATAAGAACGGGTAACACTTCAACCGATACGCTTGTTACTGGCGACACATCTCGGAACGCGTTGTCCACGCATGGCAGCGCGGGCCGCGGCGCGAATTGAAGTCTTTAAGCACATGTGCGGAATCTGCGGAATAGTCGACCTGGACAACTCTCCCCCCATCGGGGCGGACGAACTGGACGCGATGTGCAAAACGATTGAGCACCGCGGCCCCGACGGCACGCGCACGATGATCCGTGAATCAGTAGCCTTCGGGCACACCCGCCTCTCCGTAATCGACACCGAAACCGGCTGGCAGCCAATCGCCAATGAAGACGGTTCGGTCTTCGTGATCCTCAACGGCGAAATCTACAATTTTCGGCAACTCCGCGAAGAGCTGGAAGCTGTCGGCCACAAATTCACCACCGCCTCCGACACCGAGGTAACGGTCCACCTGTACGAAGACGACGGGCCGGGTTTCGTCGAACGGCTCGACGGAATGTTTGCCCTCGCGATATGGGACGAATCGAACAGGCGTCTCGTCCTTGCCCGCGACCGCATCGGCAAGAAGCCGCTCTTCTACTCGGAGCGCGCCGGGGGCCTCGCGTTCGCCTCCGAGGTGAAAACGCTCGCAGAATCCGACCGGTCTGCCGGTCGTGGCAGCCGGGAAATCGACCCCGTCGCACTGGCCTCCTACCTGGCCTACGGATACGTAGCCGAGCCACGCAGCATTTTTCAGGGGATATCGAAGCTCCCGCCGGCACACCTGCTTGTCTACGACGAATCGGGGCTGGAGGTCCGGCGGTACTGGGAGCTGAACCCGGCAACCGACAACTCGATTTCGCGAGAAGACGCCGTAGCAGAAACCCGCCGCCTCGCCGACCGCGCCGTGTCGTCACGGCTCATCAGCGATGTGCCCCTCGGCTTCTTCCTGAGTGGCGGACTCGACTCGTCGATTGTCGTCGGTGCGGCGGCGCAGGCTTCAAAATCGAAACTCAAGACGTTCTCGATCGGGTTCGAGGAAGATTCGTACAGCGAACTCGGTTACGCCCGAACGGTCGCCAGCCGCTTCGACACCGACCACGAAGAGTTCGTAGTGACTGCCGACCTCATCGGCGACCTCGAATCGATCGTCCACTATGCCGACGAACCCTTCGCCGACTCGTCCATGGTGCCGATGTACTACCTGTCGAGGCAGACCCGCCAGCACGTCACGGTCGCACTCAGCGGCGACGGCGGCGACGAGGTTTTTGGCGGCTACGACCGCTACATCGGACTCGGTCTCGCAAGAAAATATCACCGGGTGCCGGGGTTCATCAGGAAGGGGTTGATCGGACCGCTCGCCGGCCTGATCCCCGAATCACCCGGCAAACGGAGCAACCTCCGCAGGGTCAAGCGCCTCACCTACCCCGCCACCGACACCGCCGAGCAGTGGTACACCGGCTGGATGCAGCAGTTCCGCACCGAAACGCACCCCGCGGCCTTTACGCCCGGGTTCGCCGAGGCCGTTGCGGCCAGCGGCGGGTGGCCCGACCACATGTCGGCAGCTTTCGCATCGCTCGACGCCCCGGCAACTGCTAAATCGGCCCAGCGGGTCGACACGACAACCTACCTGCCCGGCGATCTCATGGTGAAGGCCGACCGCATGTCGATGGCACACGGCCTCGAAGTGCGCAGCCCGTTCCTCGACCATCATCTCGTCGAGTTTGCAGCGACGATCCCCGGCGAATACTCGATTACCGGCCGTTCCGGCAAGCAGGTGCTGAAGTGTGCCTATGCCGACATCATCCCCGACGAAATCTCGCGACGCCCGAAGGCCGGGTTCACGGTCCCTGTCGGAGAATGGATAAACGGCCCGCTCCGTGACTTGACCCGCGACCTCCTGCTCGCACCAGGTGCCGAAGTCGCCAGGGTGATCAGGCCCGGGTACATCGCCAGGATGGTCGAACAGCACGCCACCCGCCGCCATGACCACGCAGTGCGACTCTGGAACCTCATCTGCCTTGAAACCTGGGCACGGTCGTTTAAGGTGTCCCTGGCATGACCGTCAAGATCACTCCGGCCTCGAAACCGGCCACTCAACCCACCGGGCCGCCGACCCGCAGGATCAAGGTGCTCCACCTGATCACCAGCCTTGAGGTGGGCGGTGCCCAGCACGGCCTGCTGCTCGGCCTCCCACGCTTTGATCCCGACCGCTACGAACACGTCGTTTGTTCACTCATGGACCGGATGCAGATGGCAAACCAGTTCCAGCAGGCGGGAATCGAGGTCCACTCGCTGGGACTGCGCCGCAAGACCGACCTCGCAGTTGCGCTCCGCCTGCGCACGCTGCTGAAGCAGCTGCAACCCGACATCCTCCACACCTACCTGCTCCACAGCAACGTTGTGGGCCGCATCGTGGGACGTCTCGTCGGGACCCCTGCCATCGTCGGCTCGGAGCGGACCATCGGCCAGGCGCGGCGCTGGGGACGGCTTGCCACCCGGCTGACCAACCCGCTGACCGACGCCGTCGAGGTCAATTCTGAAACCGGGGCACGGGCGATCGAACGCGACCTCGGCGTGCCGTCCGAGAAAATCGAGGTAGTCCGCTCGGGGATCGACCTCGATGCATTCGGAGGGTCGGCAAGGCGTGTCGACACACGGTCAGCACTCGGCATTGCAGACGGTCGGCACCTGGTCCTCTACGTCGGCAGGCTCCGACCGGTCAAGGGCATCGAGTACGGCATTCGTGCCTTCGCTTCGGCAACAGCAAAACACGAGAACATGCACCTGGCGATGGCCGGCGAGGGTGAGCAACTCGGCTACCTGCAAGACCTTGCGACCAAGCTCGAACTTGGAGAAAAAGTAACGTTCCTCGGCGTGAGAAACGACCTGCCCGACCTGTTCGCCGCCGCCGACAGCGTGCTGATGCCTTCGCTGAACGAAGGTTTCCCCCGCACCGCCATCGAAGCCATGGCCGCAGGCAAGCCCGTGATCGCGACAGCCGTCGGCGGGACTCCCGAGGCGATAGTCGATGGCAAAACCGGAATACTGGTCCCGCCGAAAGACATTGAAGCCATGGTGGGCGCGCTGGTCGAACTCGCCGGTGATCCGGAACTGCAAACCCGGCTCGGTGCCGCAGGCCGTGAACGCGCCATGCAGAACTACTCGGTCGAGAATTACGTAGCCCGCCTCGACGGTCTGTACCGGCAATTGCTCGGTATCGCGAACACACCCACACCCACCTCCACAACCCGGAACCCGCAGGTCTAATGCTTTCAGCCCTGGTACGCACGGCAAAGTTCTTCAAAACGCCGAGACAGGCCGCAACGTGGTCGGCGGAGTTCATCGAAGACCGGATCACCACTCCGCGCCACCGTAACCACCTCGACTACTACTCCGGCCGCCAGCTGCCCGTCCGCGAAGGAATTACCGAGGCCACGGGTCTTGATGAGACGATCATCGGGGAACACCTGGACAACCTGCCGGGATTCCTGGTCGCCGAAAACAGGGACCCTGGTATGACGATCAATTGGTCGGCAACGACCGAGCTCGCAGCAACGACCTACGCCCTGGTCAGGCTGATAAAACCAGAAATCGTGATCGAAACCGGGGTCGGTGCTGGCGTCAGCTCGTGGACGGTCCTGCATGCGCTGGAAGAAAACGGCGTCGGCACGCTGGTAAGCATCGACCTCCCAACGCCCAACACCGAGCTCCTGCCCGAGGTCGGCTACCTGGTTCCACGAGAGCTGCACCACCGCTGGGACCTGCGCACCGGGGCATCGCAACGCCTGCTGCCGCAGGCCCTTGAAGAATTCGTCGAAATTGACATTTTCCAGCACGATTCACGCCACTCGTACTCGAACCAGCTACGTGAATACCGGGATGCTGGTCTCCGACGACGTGAGCAACGACGCCCTCTACGACGCGACCCGCGAATGGGGCCGGGAACCATCGATCATTGGTCAGAGCAAAGAATCACCCATCGGCCTTGTCCGTAAAGAATAGTCCGCCCGAGCAACCTGCACCCAGCCATTGCAAGCAAGTCGCAAAAAAGAAAAACCGACCTCGATAGCCCTGGTCGTTAACCAGAACGAGATCTTCTACCGGCTGCGCATGCCGTGGATCAGGCT
>JASLNQ010000057.1 GCA_030745955.1 Dehalococcoidia bacterium
TTCTCTGCGTCGAACACGGTTACGAGCGTCGGGTCGAAGTTACCGAAGTGCTCCTTCCCGAAACCACCGAAAGCCTGCGGGTCGAAGTTCTCCAGGTGCTCCGGCTTGAAACCGTCGACAGCGTTGGGGTCGAAGTTACCGACGTGCTCCGGTCCAAACCCGGCCATTGCCGAGGGATCGAAGTTGGCGATGTGCTCCGGCCCAAACCCGGCCATTGCGTTGGGGTCGAAGTTCTGGAAGTGGTCCTGCCCGAACCCGGCAACAGCGTTGGGATCGAAGTTCTGGAACTGATCCTTGCCAAATCCGCCCACAGCGTTGGGATCGAAGTTCTGGAAGTGCTCCTGTCCGAACCCTGCTACTGCGTTGGGGTCGAAGTTCTGGAACTGGTCCTGTCCAAACCCGCCCATGGCGTTGGGATCGAAGTTAGCGAACTGGTCCTTGCCAAATCCACCTACCGCGTTGGGGTCGAAGTTTGCGAACTGGTCCGCGCCAAAGCCACCCATTGCTGCCGGGTCGAAGTTGGCGAAGTGGTCCTTCCCGAACCCTGCGACTGCGTCGGGGTCGAAGTTGGCGAACTGGTCGGCGTTGAAGTCCTTGTATGCGTCAGGCTCGAAGTCCGGATCCAAATTCGGGTCACCACCAGCGTTGGGGTCGAAGTTCGGGTCACCACCAGCGTTGGGATCGAAGTTCGGGTCACCCCCAGCGTTGGGATCGAAGTTCGGGTCACCCCCAGCGTTGGGGTCGAAGTTCGGGTCACCCCCGGGGTTGGGGTCGAAACCATCCTCGGGAGGAGGCGGCGGGTCCTGGAAGTTGTCGTCGGGCGGCGGCTCGTGGAAATCGTCGCCAGGTGGCGGCTCGTGGAAATCGTCGCCAGGTGGCGGGCCGTAATCATCGCCAGGAGGCGGGCCTTCGGGTGGCGGCTCGTGGCCGTCGGCCATTGCCGGCATCACTGCAAGTGCTGCGAGTACGAAAACGATGAATATTGCGACGATGCGGCGCGTGTCGGTTCCTGAAATCATTTGGTTATTGCTCCGCCATCAACTCGTGGCACATTTGAATCCTGAAGTAAGACGATCGAACCTGATCTGCAGCGCGGTGGCATCGGGGCCGGTCGTGGTGAGGGACACCTGCGTTCCGGAGCCCTGGCATGTCCAGGCGCCGATGAGGCCGCCGTTGGCATTGCCGCCAGCGGCGTCGGCTGACAGGAATCCCCCGAACCTCCCGGTCTGACCGTCGACGCTCAGGTCGCCCTCGCTGATTGGTGTGAAGGTCAGATCGGGCTGGTTTATTGTCTGGATGTTGTAGGTCAGATCGACGGTAGCCTGTGGGCTGTCACCCGCCCCTGGTTGCCAGAAGAGGACGACATTTGCGCCGTTGTAATCGAAGGTCATCAGACCCTGTTCATTGCTGGCGTCAGTTTCGGTCCACCCGCTGACGCTCAAATCTGAGTCCCTGAAAGTGGAGTCCTGGTCCAGCTCGATCGAGAACCCGAAGGCGTCGTACACATTCGTCAGTGGAACGGGCGTTGGCGTTGGCGTCGGAGTCGGGGTCGGCGAAGGCACGGCGGTCGGTGCAGGCGTGGCCGTCGGTGCAGACGGGGGCGCCGTCGTGGCCGATGGCACTGGTGCCGGGACCGTGGTTGGCGCTGGCGTTGGAGCCGTGGTCGGCTCGGGCGCAGGTGTCGCGGTTGGCTCTGGCGCCGGTGCTGTTGTCGGCGTGGGCACGCTGGTCGGGTCCGGGCTGGCGACCGTTGGGGTCGCGGCGCCGGTTTCGGCCGTTGGTGACGGTTTGTCCGAGCCGCCTGAAGAGCAGGCGACCGCGGTAAACAACAGCAGGACAGCGGTGTAACCGAGCCAGGCCGAGACCCGGGTTGGTTTAGCGATTAAGCCTCTCAACATGAGCGCGTACCTCAACCTCCACTCCATGACAGGCGTTATCGACTATCACGTCCCTATAGAACAGCGCTGAACACCATGCGCGAACAGAACCACGAACTTACGTTAAAGATTATATAGGACTTCCGTAATCGTTCAATCGCCTATTTCATTGGTGGAGATACACATATTCTCGATAGGCGTTGAACCCGGTTTACGGGGTATCGGCGATCAGGTAAGGCGGGGGTGTTTGACAGTGGCGTGGTGAGTGGCGGCGACGTGGGCGCGGGTGAGTGGGTGAATGGGGCGTGGGTGGTTGCGCCTGGTGCGGTGACCGGGTGTTGGTCAGGAATCGCTCTTGTCTGTTAGCCGGTGCCGGGTGGCGAACACCGCGGCGTCGGAGCGGCGCCTGAGGTCGAGCTTGGTCAGGATGTTGCTCACGTGGTTTCGGACCGTGTGTGGGCTGAGGACAAGGCGCTCGGCGATTTCCAGGTTGGTGAGGCCTTCGGCGACCATGAGGAGCACCTCGTGCTCGCGTTCGGACAGGTCGCGCAGGCCCGGCACGCCGCTGCTGGCATCGGTGGTCCTGAGCCGTTTGAGCACGCCGGCTGTGACCGACGGGTCGAGGGTCGAGCGCCCTTCGGCCACCGACCTCACCGCATCGACGATTGCCCGGCTGGACGTGTTCTTAAGGAGGTAGCCGCTGGCCCCGGCCATGATGGCTGCGAACACTGCGTCCTCGTCGGTGTGGGATGTGAGCATCACGACACGGGTTTCGGGCAGTTCTTCGCGCAGTCGCCGGCAGGTCTCGATACCGTCCATACCCGGCATCAGGACGTCGAGCAACACGACGTCGGGGGCGAGAACGGGCGCTTCGGCCAGGGCGGCTGCCCCGTCGGAAACGCTGGCGACCGCGGTCATGCCCTCGGCTGATTCGATCGCCGACTCGATTCCCAGCCGCACAACTTCGTGATCGTCGACAAGCATTACCCTGATCATTTCGGTGCGATCTCCTTTTGCGGTGGAAGTTCGACGAGGACGCGTGTGCCCGCACCCTCGCGGCTGATCACTTCGCACGTGCCGCCGAGCTCTTCGGCCCGCGAGGTGATGTGGCCGAGACCGACCCCCCCCCGTGGTGCTGGCACTATCGAAGCCCCGGCCATTATCTTCTATCGCCACGCCGATGCCGGTGGGCCGGTACTCGACGTTGACGGTGACTTTCGTCGCACCCGAGTGCCGCAGGACGTTGGCGAGGGCCTCCTGGATGATCCGGCAGATCTGCGTTGCGGCTTCAGGTTCGAGGGCGATTTTCGGCTTTGCGCCGTCGGTATCGGCGTCGTGGGCTTCGTTGCCGTTCTTAAAGTTGGTGATGTTCAACTCGACTTCGATATCGGAGATGTTCTGGAATTCGGCAGCGAGATTTTCGAGCGCAGAACGAATGTCGCCCTGTTCCGAGAGCATCGGACTGAGGTCGTGCATGTAGTGGCGTGTCTCGAGGAGGGCGCCGCGGGCGACGGGGATGAGCTTTGCCAGCCGGCCTCCGACCTCATCGGCCCCCGTCGATTCGGCGCGGGCGGCTATCGACTCGATATTCAGGCTGAGCCCGTACAGCGATTGGGCGAGTCCGTCGTGGATCTCCCGGCGTATTCGAAAGCGCTGTTCGGCCGTGCGGAGTTGTTCCTGCTGGGAAGCTGTGACCAGTTCAAGGTTTTCGGCAGCCCGCGCCCGTTCTGCGTCGACCGCTTCGGCGCGCTTGGTGCGTTCGGCGCGGATGATCAGGTTCGCCGCTATAACGAGGGCGTACATCACCATTATCCGGGCGACCAGCCGCTGATCGTCACCGCCCGCGACATTGATCCCTGGAGACATGGCGATGGATATTGATGCATATGCGCCGGCGGTCAGCGTGACGAACAGCAGGCTGAGACGTCGCGACGCGGTAACCAGGGCCAGGCCCATCAGCGCGGGGTAGTAGAGGACGAAGAACATGTTGCCGAAGCGGCCGATTATCATTAGCCCCCCGGTGATGGCGATCACGTCGAAGAGGCTCATCACAACGGCGGTCACGCGTCCCACCCGTTCACCGCGCCTGAGTTTCACGTGCAGCCGGACGTTGATCACAACCAGCCCGAGCCCGATCAGGTCGACATAGAGCAGGGACAGGCCCCAGTCGGCGTCCCAGTGGTTGATGGAGGCCCAGCTGACGAGCAGGAACCACCTGACGATTACGACAATTCTCTGATTGTGGCGGTAGTCATCGAAGTCGGCGTATGAAGGCCCGGATGCAGCGGCTTTCATCGTTTTCTCGTGATTGGTTATCCCGTAAAGCAGGTGGGGATGCCGTGGTTGTATTTGACCGGGATTGGCGTGAATTCACACTGAGGCCGGACACAGGTTATCGCATGCCCTGCGAACTCGTTGTTGAGTCCGGTCAGGCACGCGATAACGTTGTGAACGGGTTGCGGAGGGGCCGCAGCTCTTAGTTGGCTTTGGCTGGGGCTGGCTGCTCCAGCGCCTCGAACACGGCCTCGGGGGTGGTGTCGGCGTCGCCCTTGATGAGCGCTACAAACTCGAGGCGCGTACGGTAGATGGCCGATTCCGCCTGCCCGGCGAGTGCGAGTTGCTCGGCCGCCGGGCGAGTCCGTGCAGCCGATTCGAGATCACTCTCGAAGCTCAGCCGGGTGAGCTCTTCCAGTGCAGAACTGGCGTGTTCCAGTCCGCCCCTGAACGTGCGTGCGGCGCTGATGGCCAGTCTGGAGCCCGGTGTTTGCGGGTCCGACTGGTGGCGCCGGATGGCGAGGTCGAGCTGCTGGTACTCGGCTAGGAGCCGCCCGGTGATCTTGCCGCCCTGTTCGGCGAGTCTGCGCAGTTCTGGGCCGTGGTCTTCCGACTGCATATCCTCGAAGCCGGCGATGATCCGTTGCTCGCGGGTGAGCCCGCTCTGTGCGCGGTCCGGCCGGCTCGCACCACGGACTGCCATTTTGTCGATGGCCTTGCCCTGGTCCTCGAGCCTTTCCGTGGCGGCACGGGCACGGTTGATCACAGCATCGAGGCGCCGCATATCGGTGCCAGCCTCCCGGAGGGCGGTATCCGCCGCCTGACTGGCCTGCGTCGATGTGCTCGTTGCGCCTTTGAGCTGCCTCGTGACGGCCCCCCTGCGGATGCCGGCCACCAGCCGTCGTTCGGCCATGAGCAGCACCTCCTGCTGGCGGCGCAGGTGTTCCTCCTGCCGTTCGATCGAAGCGATTTCGACGGCCACCTCGCGCTTCAACTCGTCGCTGAAGCGCTGTGATGTTGCGCCCTCGTCGACCTGTTGTTCGATCGTCGAGAGGCTGCCCCGTGCCTTTTGCGAGAGCGATTCGAGGCGTTCGAGGGCGAGGTCGACTTCGTACCTGGCGTTCTGGACCTGTCCCAGCGATTCCAGGTGCGGTTGCCGGGTGTCGGCCCGAATTGTCCGGGGGTCTTCGGCGGGCTCCACCAGGGAGCCCACCGCGTTACGTACCCCTCCAAACGCTTTTTTCATGAACTGAGTCACCGCCTCCTCCTTCCCGGGGGGCGCCGGTCTGACCGGCTAGTTGCTCGACGCGTGCCTGCGTTCCCGCTGTACCCGCCAGAAGTGCGATGCAAGCCCGCCAACGGCAGCGATGACGATCAGGCGAGTGATCAGTCCTTCGAGTTGCCCCGGGGCGACCTGGGACCCGTCAAGGATCTGCGTGTTGACCACGAGGCAGGTCACGGTGTAGGCGACCATCGCTGCCGCGACGTAGGCTACCGTGAACCTCCTGGGCATCACGAAACCGAAGGCCGCGATTACCGGGAAGTAGGCAACGTAGAACTGGCTGCCGAGTCCGGTTTCGGCCGGGGCCGGACCTACAGCGATCATCGTGGTGATCAATGCAAGGTCAAGCACCGAGCTGATGGCTATCAACCCGCGGTTTGCCGGGTTCTGAGCGAGCCTTCGTCCATGCAGGTAGAAGTTCACGACCATGAGGCCCACGATGGGGACTATTCCGATGGTCAGCTCTGTCTCGTTGGTTGTCAGGATCATCACCATGGTCACGCCAGCTGCGATTACGAACCAGCGGGCCCAGTTGATGACTACCTGGCCGAAGAAGATGTCTTCTGCAGCTTCACGCCGTTGGAAGTCGGCGTTGGTGTTGATTGCTTGATCGGTCATGCGTCACCTCCGACGGATGTCGTCACGTAGTTGTCTGTCAGTTGCTGTTCGACGAGATCGTTGTTGATCTCTTCTGCCCGACGCGTCCGTTCGAGCCTCCAGTAGACATTCCCGCAGAAGGGAACGGAGAGCAGGACCAGGACGTGGACGAGCAGGCTGGTTGTTTCGACCGTGCCGCCGCCGATGTCGTTGATCGGTGCGATCGATACGAGTGTGTAGGCTGCCAGTGCACCGACCGTGTATTTCGCCGTGTTGAAGGTCGAAAAAGTTACCGACAGGGCCAGTAATGCGGGCATGTAAAACACGTATGTGCTGGACGGGAAGGTATTGGTGAGGGCCAGGACACTGGTAATGGCAGCGATATCGACGGCGCTTGCCGCATACACGATCCATGTTGGGATCGGTCGTTCACGGTTCACTTCGACCTGCAGGAAGAAGTTACCGACGGCCAGGCCCAGGATTATCGCGACCGAGACCTGCGCCTCGATGAAGCTGCCTGAGTTCCAGAGGGTGAGGGCCAGTCCTGTGATGACCAGCACCCAACGGGCGTAGATGATCACGGGGAGTCCCGATTTGATGTCTTCACCGCTGACGGGAGTGAAGTTGAAGCCGAAGGTCCCCGAGCCGCCCGTATCGGACGGCGGAGCCCCGGTCGTTGTTGTTTGAGTCATGTCGTTTTCCTTGTTGTGCGGACCGTGGAGGTGAGGCAGAGGCCCCGGACTCCAGGTCCTGCGGGTGAGTCGTTTTCAGGTTTCTAGACCCGCTTGATCTCCTGGGCGGAGAGAATGGCGTCTTTTGCCCTGCGGTAACCGGCGCCGCGCCTTGCCTTGACGTCGAGTTCGTCGACATCGAGCAGTTCGGCGATCTTGTTGACGCCGAGTTGCGCTTCCTTGCGTTCGGCGGCGAAGACTTCCAGCTGCTCCTGCAACCGGTCTTCGTCCATTCCGGCGATGACTTTCCAGATGCCCTTCTTTTCGAGCTCTTTCCGCTGCTGGAAGATGTCGACGGTTGAGTCGATGACCTGGATTCGCGTAATCACCTGTTGAAGGTGGTTTTCGGCGGTGGACTTGCGTTTCATCGCACGGTCCATCTTGTAGGCCGAAACTTCGATCTCGGCATCGCTGGCGTAGGGCTCAGAGGCGGCGTCGAGATAGCCGTCATATTCGTCCTGCGCCCGCCGGATGCGGGATACCAGCTTGTCCTGGTCGACTTCCTGGCGAATACGTTCCTTGCCGAGGTCCTTGACGTTCAGGTCCTCGAGTGTCCGTGCCCGCCCAAACCAGAGAATTCCCATCTTTCTCCTCCTTGATCACCAGTTCGGCGTTTGCGTCGCTGCGTCTGCAGGTGGGCGTTTCGCGTGGCTGATGAGTACCTGGTGATAAATGTGGATTGCGGGGGCGTGGTGGAACAGCGATGGCTGTACTGTTCTGGCTAGTACAGATGTACCGGGCGGTGGGCGCCGGGGTGGGGTTGGGCTGCGCCAACATTCGCGATCGCGGTCAACGCGCCCCGAGCGCAGTCCTCGGAGCCGAGGAGCCCGGGGTTGGGTCGCGGTGTTCGACCGTGAGGAGTTTGGAGGAGAACGCGTGCGTAGGTCACGCGTCTTTGAGAACCACCCACACGCTAACCCTCGCCCTCATAAGGAGAGGGGATTGGTCATACTCCGGTGGATGGGTTTTCGGTGTCCAGATAGTCCCAATTAGGTTTTAGGTCCCAGCGTACGGTGTCGGCGGGCATTGTTTGTTTGGCCCACGGGACCAGGATGCCTAGATCGGCTGTTTGCTTTCGAATCTGGGCGTCAACCTGTTCAGGGTTCCAGTCATCGAGCAAAAGTTTGGCCAGGCGCATGGCGACGTCTGCGTGCTCGGGCGCATCGATCAGGTCGTTCATTTCGCCCGGATCGTCGGCTAGGTTGAACAGTTGCGAGGGCATGCCGTGATAGTAGTTCAGCTTCCATTCGCCCGCGCGGACCATCCGGTTCTGCCAGGTGCGGTCGCCGTCGGAGTGAGCGGGATCGCCGGGTTCGGTGCAGTACTCGGAAAACGCTATGTCGTGCCAGTCATCAGACGCAGGGTCTTCGATTAGCAGCTGCAGTGAACGGCCAGTGGAATGTGGCAGCGCCGGTGCGCCGGCGGCGTCGAGCATTGTCGCGTTGAGGTCGAGCTGGCTTGTCACGCGGTTGACGTGCAAGCCCTGCGGCAGGCGGGCGGGCCACGAAACGATCGCCGGGACCTTCACCGAGTCTTCGTAGAACGTCTGCTTCCACCAGAGTCCCTTTTCGCCGATCTGCTCGCCGTGGTCGGCAGTGTAGACGACAAGGGTGTTTTCGAGCATACCGTGCCTGGCGAGCGTGTCGAAAATATCCCCGATCAGGGCATCGAGGCGGGTCACAAGGCCGTAGTAGGCGGTGCGGCACCGTTCGATCTCCTCGGGGGTCACGTCTTCCAGCCCAGCGTGCGATTTCCACCATTTAAGGTAGGGATGCGTTTCGTCTTCGAACGGCCTGGGATTTGCTGGCTGCGGGACCTTGCCACGGTACGAATCGTAGTCGGCTTTCGTGGCGACGAACGGCTGGTGGGGCAGCATGAAGCCGACCGCCAGGCAGAAGGGTCTGCCGTTGTCCCCGGCGGCGTACTGGTCGATGTACTCGACCGTGCGGGCCGCGACGTTCTCATCGTGGACCTGGTAGGCGTTGAGGCCAGGGCCTGAAAGCTTGAGGCTGATGCGGTTCGGCCCCTGAGTTCCTTTCAAATCGCCGTGATCGACCTCGTCGGCACCGAGGTGGTTCGGCCCGTGGTCGCCGACGTGCCGTTCTGTGAATCCGTGTAGCTGGTCGGGTCCGTTGAAGTGCATGCGCCCTATCTGGACCGGCATGTATCCGGCGGCTCCAAGTGCGTGGGCGAATGTTGGAATTCCGGGGTGCAGGGACTGTGTGTTGGTCCAGACTTCGTTCCGGTATGGGTGCTGGCCGGTGAGCATCGAAGCGCGTGACGGAACGCAGATCGGCGAGGCGCAGTATGTGTTGTCGAACACGATCCCCCGGGCGGCCAGGGCGTCGAGGTTCGGTGTGCGTATGACCGGGGCGCCGGAGCAGCCCATGACTGCCGGATTGTGCTGGTCGGACTCTATGAAGAGGATGTTGGGTTTTGAAGGCATCAGGTGTTATTTATGTGCGCTGGGATGGTGTGGAGTGGTTTGGTGCGATGAGAATGGCATTCGCGTGTTGTACGAGATCGGGGGAACTCAAAACGGCCAATCTCTCCCTGGTCTCAGGTCGAAACGTGTCCCACATCGACTTACGGCCGATACGGGAATCCCAATACAGGTTGCTTTGCATTTTGCGATTTTCATTGTATTGGTGCTTGCAGGAAATCGGATATTGACCTCCATGTCTTTTCAAAATTATAGATGTCGTTGTGCCCCGCGCCATCAATAGTAATGAATTCTTTATTTGAGATAGTGGTGTTTTCAAAAAGCGCTTTCCCGCGTTTGAGCGGAATGATGTTATCTTTTGTGCCGTGGATAATACTCAGACTTCCTGCATGGTTTTGCAATAACGCCACGTTGTCATAGTTTTCCCCTGAGAATAGTGCAATAAGGAATATTGGGAAGAAGGGGAACCTCGATTTTGCCACATTGACCAGGGAGTCAAACGGGGCGATAAAGAGCATTCCATCTACTGGCATGAGTGTTGCATGATGGCTTGCAACTCCAGAACCGATGCTTTCACCAACCAACAGGGTTTGAGTGTAGTTTCTCGACTTCAAAAACGAAACGATGCTTTCCGCATCCTTGAGTAACAATTCACGGGACGGTCTCCTGTCATCTCCTCCATACCCGGCGTACTCCACGAACAGATATGAAAATCCGTTGTCTTCGAAAATTCCTTTCAGATGGGATCTGTCGCACGCGGACCCAGCGTTGCCATGATAGACAACCACGATCTTATCGCTCGCATGCCTGTAATACGCCCTTGTGCCGTTCGTATTTATTTTTTCGGCGTCGTCAAACGCAGGACAGTCGTTGAAATTATTTTGTGTGAGATTGGGATGGTAAATCAGACTTCGGTGTGAAATGAATATAAACGCAAAAAGTCCGAGATAAATCAACAGGCCAGCAAGAAGTATTCGCTTTATGTACATTGT
>JASLNQ010000058.1:0-9876 GCA_030745955.1 Dehalococcoidia bacterium
AAGGTCTGGGCGGCGGTCCTCGAGCCGACGCGTTCGTCGCGCCGGGCCGGCGCTGCCGGCGGCAATTGCGGAATGTCGATCACCGCGTAGGCCTGCGCCGGCTTCATGGGATGATCCTTCGTCAGCACCCGGTCGATGCGGTCGAGGGCCTTTATGCGGCTCTGGACCTGGCGGGCCTTCGTCGCCTTTGACCTGAAGCGCTCGATGAACTGTTCCTGCCGGGCAATTTCCCGCTCCTGCCGGTCGGCCTCGGCGTCGAGCTGGGCCTGGCGGGTCGCCTTGCCATCAAGGAAGGCCGAGTAGTTACCGGGATACGACCTTACTTCACCGTGTTCGACATTGAGCACGCGGGTGGCGACTTTATCGAGAAACTCCCCGTCGTGGGTGACCATGAGTACTGCACCCGGGTATTCGGCGAGTTCCCCGGCGAGCCACGCTTTCGATGCTTTGTCGAGATGGTTCGTCGGTTCGTCGAGCAGGAGGTGCTCGTCACGCCGCAACAGGATTTTGGCGAGCGATATGCGCATCCGCCAGCCACCTGAAAAATCGCCACAGGGCTTGCCTAAATCGGCAGTCGAAAAGCCAAGGCCTGTGGTTACCCTGGCTATCGAGGCATCGACCCCGCCGCCGCCCAGCAACTTGTAGCGGTCGTGCACATCGGCAAGTTCGACGACAAGGGATTCCAGATCGCCGTCTTCAAGGATCAGGGCTTCTTCGATTTCGGTGATGCGCCGGCGGAGGAACGAGAGTTCGGGAAGGGTCGTCCACATCTCCTCACCGAGGCTTTGCTGAAGCCCGACATCCGCTTCCTGGTGAAGGTAGGCGAGCGCGCCTTCCGAGACGTTGATCCGCCCCGCGCTCGCGGGTTCATCGCCCGCGATCATCTTCAACACGGTCGTTTTTCCGGCGCCGTTCGGCCCGACAACGCCGACCTTCTCGCCGGAGGAGACGGTGAACGAGATGGCGGACAGCAGGTTGCGACCGCCGAACGTTTTGGCAAGGTTCTCGATGACAATCATTTTGGGACGAGAGAGAGGAAATTCCAGTTTCGCTTACAAGTGTGTCAAATGTTCGGAGCACGCCGGGGTTTAAATGCCGGGGAGTGGCGGACCGGCCTGTTTTCAGGGTTCCGGATGACGGCAGACGCGAGGGTGCCACGACCGAAGCCGTGGCACCTGTTCAAGCGTTTGTTTTCGCTGAATTCGCTTAGTTCCCCGTGCCGACCGGTGACTCGTTGCCTTCGTCAATTCCGAGAAGCATACCGTCGTTCATCTCGGGCGGTGGGTCCAGGTCCATGTCTACACCCATGGGCATACCTTCGGCACCGGCAGCCGCATCAAGGGCGTCGAATACCTTGTCTTCGAGTTCGCGTTTCTTCTGGTCGACCAGTTGGCGGGTCTCGTTCATTTCGATTTCGAGATCGCGTTGCCGGTCGCGGAATACCTTGAGTTCGCGCTCAAGATCTCGAATCTGGCCTCGGATCCTGTCGAATTCCTGTTGCTGAGTTCGCCTGATCGTTTCTTCCTCGGTCTTCATCTTCACTTCGATAGCGTCGAACGTGGCCCGCTGCTCCTCTTCGATGACCCAGCGCTGCGCGTCCAGTTCGGACCTCCGCTGCTGGAACTCTGCCATCTGGCCTTCGAACTCAACCTGCAGGATCTTGTTATCGTTTTCCTGGTCCTGGTAGGCCTGATTGAGCATGTCATCGATGACCCAGAGTGCTTCTTCCAGGGTACGAGTCTGTTGTTCGAGCTTTTCCTCCATGGCACGGGCCTGCGCTTCGAGCGTTTGCACGTTCTTGAGCAGGTCGAGGCCGTTCGAGGAGTCTCGTTGCCAGATCGCCTCAAGCTTGTCGTTCAGAGCGTCGATCTGCGTCTGCACTTCGGCGAGTCTGACAGAGTCCCCTGACGATGCCCCGTCGGCCTGCCGGTACAGTTCATTCACAGTCGCCTCGAGATTGGCGATCTGGGTATTGAGGTTCGACTCAAGTTCTGCAGCCTGGAGTTGCAGGCTGCGAATACGGGAATCGAGTTGTGAATCGACTGCCGAGGCTGACTCAAGTTCTGCCTTGAGCGACTGTATCTTGCCGTCGATGTCGGTGATCAGGCCGTTCCAGTGGTTCTCAGTCGCTTCAATGCTGGCCAGGATATCCGTTGAAGTCGCCACGTTCGTAATCAGGACCGCCGTGCTATCGGCGCCGGCCCGGAGAGTTTCGATTTCGGCGTTGTGGTCAGCGATCTGAGCGTCAATGTCATCGATCATGCCCTGGTTGGCCGTACCGTCGACCGGTTCTGCCGTCGACTTCAGTTCGATTATTGCCGCGTCTTGATCGGCCTGGAGGCCTGCGATCGTGCCCTGCAGAGCAGATTCCTCGGTTTCAGCGTTGGTGAGCAGAGTGTCTCTCTGCGATGTCAGGTCGGCGACTTGTGTCTCCCACCCTTCAGCAGCCGCTTCCGTCAGTTCCACAATCTGGGCGTCAATTGCTGCGGCCTCGGCCAGGAGGGGTGCCGAGATGGCCTCGGATGCCGTCTTGGCGTTGACGATCAGCGCCTCGTAGGAAGCCACGATATCGGCGACCTGGTTGGTGACGAGGTTGGTTGCGGCCTGTGTGGACGCCTGTAGCTCGTCAGCCTGCACCTGCAGGTCTGCGATCATCTGCTCAAGTTCGGCGATACGTGCGGCGGATGCTCCGTCTACGGTCGTGGTTGTGGGTTCCGCCTCGGATGCTGCGAGCGCTTGCCGCAGCGAGTCGACTTCGGCATCACGAGCGATACGTAGTTAGCCTTCTGGTTTTCGAGTTCGGCGATCTGTGCGAGGATCGAGTTCGCGTCGCCCGAGGTCGACATGCCGCCTGATCGCCCGGATTCGAGCATCTCGATTTCGTTGTAGATTTCGTTTATCGGGTTCCAGCCGAAGTTGTACAACTCGTTCAGCTGGTCCTGCACCACCCAGGCCTTATCCTGGAGTTCGACAGACTCTGAGTTGCCGCCGTTCTGGATCTCTTCGTAGAGGTCGTAGAGGCGACGCAGTTCGATGTTGATTTCCTCCGACTCGATCTGCGAATCGGTGTTGCCCCAGCTCTGGGCTGAGTTCAGTTCGTTAATCTCGTCCCAGATGTCATCGATCGGGCGGTATCCGAACCGGTACAGGTAGTCGAGTTGACGCTGCGCCTCCTGGCGCTGGTCTTCGAGCGCCTGGAATTCACTGCTACCTTCCGCTCCGGTCGACCAGAGGGTCTGCCAGTTGGTCTCAAGCTCGCGCTGTTCGACCTCGATGGCGCGTTGCATCAGTTCCAGTTCCCGGTAGCGGTTATCGAATACCAGTTGCGCCTCTGCGGCTTCGCCCCCCGGGGCCCAGGCATCGCCCTGCCGGTCGCGCATGGGCTGGATAACTTCTTCTTCAAAGATTCGCAGCTGGTGCCGCAGGTCTTCAATTTCATCTTCTCGCGGCTGGATTTCGTTGACCCAGAGGTCGTTCATCTCCTGCTCAAGCGGACCCAGTTCCTGATCTTCGAGCGCCCGAACTTCGCGTCCGTTCGCGATAGCGTCTCTTGCACCCTCGGTCGCGAGCACGTCGCAGGCCGCCAGGAAAGTCATAAACAGGACCATTCCCATGCTTGCAACGATCCTGAAGGAATAGTGCGGTGATCGAATAAGACTCATCACTTTTCTACCTCGCCAGCGATGCCCCCAACCCCGGGACATCGGGCATTGCGCCATTCACGACCGGGTTCACTCGGCCCCGATCGCAGGCATCATTTGTACTAACCGTTAACCCTGTATTTCACGCTACTGACCATGTGGAAGATCACCTAGGTAGAAACGCCTATTGGCGGCTCAACCATGGTGAGCCGGGCGGGTCAGGCGCGACCCCTTTGGTGCATGGGGGCAGCAAGAACATCCGGATTTCCTGAAGGGTGTCTTCGTTACCCACCGTGCCCCGTGGCACCGGTTGGCGGAGTGTTCGGGTTATTGATAATCAGGCAATTCAGGACTGCATTGTTGAATCACCAGGCGTTGGTCTACGTAAATAGCTATGTGGCAATTCATACGGGCGATTGTGGAAATTTCGAGCGGTCAACACGGCGATCTGTACGCAGAGTTGCGCATTTCGCTATTCATCACGGCTTCACAACACTGGACGCGCGCCGTTGCCGTACTTATACTCTGCCCACACCTGAGCAGGTCGCGCGGTGCTGTAATCGGCGGCTCTTCCGCGCGTTCGCGCTGGTAACTGATATCAGCAAGACCGTGCGGTTTCTGCGTCTGCATGAGGGGGAGAACATGAATTTTGCTAAAAAGCGGCTTCTTCTGGTACTCGCGATACTCGCGGTTGTACCGATGGTGATAGCCGCCTGTAGTAGCGACCCGGAAATCGTCGAGGTAACTCGTGAAGTCGAGGTCCAGGTCAAGGGTGACGACGTCATCATTGAGAACACTGTCATCGTTACCGAAAAGGGTGACGACGTTCAGGTCGAGGTCACCCGTGAGGTCGAAGTCGAGGTCAAGGGTGACGATGTCATCGTTGAGCAGACAGTAATCGTTACCGATCAAGTGGTCGTGACTGCGACCCCGATCCCGACGGCGACCGCGATTCCGATCGCACCGCTCGAGCCGGCTCCACAGCCGACCAACCCGGCCGGCACGCTGACCTTTGCGGTGACCGGCGTCGGACCTGGTACTGGACTTCACAGTGCCCAGGCACCAGTCGAAGCGATGCAGTACTGGGGGATTGGTGAAGGACTCTTCGCCATGGACCCGGGCGGCACCCTCCTGAACCGCCTGGCAACCGGGTTCACGCTTGCTTCAGACCTGTCATATGTCGATATCGACATACGGGCGGGTGTGCAGTTCCACGACACATTGGGCGACTTCGGAGACTTCGGTGTTGACGACGTCGTTTGGACCATGAACGAGTCGAACGCAAACACGAACCCGACCAGCATTCATGGTCAGGCTGGTGACTTTGCGGCGCTGTTCCTGTCGGTCGACAAAATCGACGAGGACACCGCGCGGTTCAACTTCAACTCGTATGACCTTCGCTGGAACGGTAACTTCCTGAACGAACAGGCCCAGGGAACTGCGTTCTTCTCGAAGACCGCGTACGACACCAAGGGTGAGTCCTGGATGCTGGAAAACATCGTCTCGACCGGACCCTACGAAGTCGAAACGTGGATCGCGGATGACCGGGCCGTTATCACCAAGGTGGGCTACGACCACTGGCGGAAGAACGCAAACGCCGACATCATTCGAGTGCTCGAGGTGCCGGAACCCTCCACGCGGGTTGCGATGCTCCGGACCGGTGAAGTCGACGTTGCTAACTCGATTCCTCTGAAGGACATCAAGCCTCTCGTCGAAAGCGGATTCATTGCCGAATCGATCACACGAGCAGGCCGGGTTCACCAGGTCATCTTCTCGGGTAACTACTGGGAAGCGAACCACGTCGTAACGGGTGAACCCCTGGACCGCGTCGGTTCCGGATACTGTGTGCACGACCTCCCGTGGGTCGGTTGCAACATCGAAGGCAAGCAAGCCGGTGACATGGAAGACGCGCGACAGGTGCGCTGGGCACTCGCCAAGGCGGTTGACCGCGAACTGATCGCCGATACCATTGTCGATGGATTCGGCGCCGTCGCTTCGATGGAGTACATCGACACCACGGCACCGTGGTTCCAGGACCGCTGGTTGATACCGTACGACACCGATGCAGCTGTAGCGCACATGGCCAACTCTGATTGGCCGACCGGCAAGTTCACGATTGGCATCTGGACCGGTGGTGAACTGGGTGGCGCAACCGGCACCAACGCTGAAATCAACGATGCAGTTGCCGGCATGTGGCTCGCGCTGTGGCCCGACATGGACATCCAGGTGTTCAAGTCGGCCTACTCGATCATCAGGCCCGGCCTGGTTGGTCGGACCAACACGATCCCATTCGGTGGTGACTGTGACGAAGGTTCAACGACAATTCCGTTCGACTGGCCACACGGCCTGACCGAGTCGAGCCGCACACGTGGTGGTTTCGGCTGCGGAATTGAGATACCGGAAATTGCCACGACATTCGGAGTGGTTTCGCTTGAGACCGACCCGGTTGTGCGTGCACAGCTGAACACCGAGCTGGTGGATTATCTGTATGACCAGATGATCTTCAACGGTACCGTGCAGGTCCCGACACTGGTGGTGTACAACCCCAACTCGATCTCGGGTTGGCTGGGAACACCGTCGATGTTCTCCGACATGAACGAGTTCGAAAGTATCGAACTCGCTCGTTAGGCGACTGAGACAACAAATAATCGCCCGGGAACGCTCCGCAACAGTGGGGCGTTCCCGGGCTAGTTTGCCCGGGTAAACTAGCCTGTTCAGAACGTTCTGGACGGGTTCGGAAACTCACGAGATTTTCGAGTAGCACGTGCGGAAGTATTTAGTCCAGAGATTTTTTTTCGGCATCCTGTCGCTGATCGCGGCAACGCTGATCGTGTTCGTGCTTTCACGGGCCCAGGGCGACCCGCTACTCCTTTATGCCAAGCCCGGCGGCTATGGCGTTTCACCCGAGCAGGTCGCAGCCCTGGAAGCAAAACTGGCCCTCGACAAGCCCCTGATCGTTCAGTATTTGATCTGGCTGGGACGAACCGTTCGTGGCGACCTCGGCCAGACGCTGCTGGCCGAGCAGGATGTGGGCCATTACATCATGCAGAGGCTTGGCGCGACGATGCAGTTGGGACTTATCGCCTGGGTACTCGCGACCCTGATTGGAGTTCCACTCGGCGTGCTTTCGGCGGTGAAACGCGGCACATTATGGGATTACATTGGGCGCGCGTTCGCCCTGCTGGGACAGGCTACACCGGTCTTTTTCCTGGGAATCCTTGGCATATTGTTATTCGCTGTCACGTGGGGCTGGTTGCCCGCGGGATCCAGACCGGTCCACGATCCGTTCTGGCCGTCCCAGGCCAAGGCCCTGGTAATGCCGGCAATAGCGCTCGGGTGGGGTCCGGCGGCTGCTTATTTGCGCCTTTCCCGCTCGGCGATGCTGGAAGTGCTGGATTCGGAATACGTGATGTTGGCGAGGGCTAAAGGCGTATCCAGCAATCTAGTGATCTGGCGTCACGCGTTTCGAAATGCATTGATCCCGCCAATCACCGTTTCGGCGCTGATTCTTGTCGGATTCCTTGAAGGGTCCGTGGTCGTGGAGTCGGTATTTGCATGGCCCGGCATCGGTCGCGTGGCGGTCGAGTCTATTCACAACAACGACTTCCCACTGCTGACGGGCGTAATCATGATGTTTGCAGTGCTGTATGTGGTTGGCAGCTTTATCGCTGACATCGCTTACACAATTGTTGATCCAAGAATCAGGTATGACTGACGATGGCCCAAGAAACTACACAACCTGATCTCGTCGATGCGTCCGAAGTCATTTCAACAGATATGCGGCGGCTACAGGAACAGACTTTCGGCCAAAAGGTCTGGTACGTGCTTCGCCGGTGGCCGGTGGTGCCCCTGGTGATCCTGTTCATAATGGCGTTTGTTGCCATTTTCGCCCCGTTGATTTCACCGGCCGAGCCGCGTGCAATTAATCTCCGTGGCCGGGCGGCCCCACCGTTCTGGGACAAGGCGTGGTACGCCGAAAACCCAAAGAACGAACAGTTCTACATTCTGGGCGCCGACCACGTTGGCCGTGATGTCTTGACCCGGATGCTGCATGGTGCCCGTATTTCACTGATGGTGGCGGTCATCTCGCTCACGACCGGTGTTGTAATCGGTTCTGCAGTGGGACTGTATGCCGGGTACTACGGCGGATTTGCTGATGAGCTGGCGATGCGCACGGTCGATGTATGGAACGCGTTACCGTTCTTGTTAGTAGCTATACTCGCGGCTGTAACGTTTGGACAGAGTGTGATGCTCATCATGGTGCTGCTCGCGCTTGTCTCGTGGGTGGCAGGTGTCAGAAACGTCAGGGCCGAAGTCTTGACGTTAAAGACGCTCGATTACGTAGCCCTGGCAAAAATTGCCGGTGCCTCGGACTTCCGGATCATCCTGCGCCACATCCTGCCGGGTGTCATTAACACGATCGTCGTTCTCGCGACGCTCCGGGTCGGTGGGCTGATCCTGGCAGAGGCTTCACTCAGCTTCCTCGGTGCGGGCATACCGGTCTCGACCCCAACCTGGGGCAACATGATTTCGGAAGGCCGGGAATGGCTCAGCACGGCCTGGTGGATCGCAGTATTCCCGGGTATCGCAATCTTACTCGTCGTGATGAGTATGAATTTTGTCGGCGACTGGCTCCGCGACCGGTGGGACCCACGGTTGAGCCAACTCTAGCTATCAAAGCTCTTACGTAAGAAGGCCGGGTTTCCACCCGGCCTTCTTTATTTACAGCTATGGAGGTGAGTAGCGATCAGTAGCTCTGCTGTGCGCCCTTCTTTATCGACTCGTCCCACGCTGCTGCGAGTTTCTCGCCCGTTACGCCGGGTGTTTGGGCCGTTCCGATCACGATGGCTTCCAGATTGGCGAGGGATTCAGCGGCGGCAGGCAGCCGTTCGGCGGCGTCGATGGGGATCTGGATAACGCCGTGGAGATCGGCGGCGATCAGGTCGCTCGGCTGGATGTATACGCCGCCGACGTCGACTGGGACGTTGTACGCAACGGCGTGAACGTAGCCGTGGGAGACCAGGACTTCCTTGGCCCAGAACGGGAAGCCCATCTCTTCGGCTTCCTTTAAGTCGCGGACCCCGCCATCGGTGACCGCACCGACGCAGCCCAGCCCGAGTGCTATGTTGCCCTGGACCTCACCCCAGTACGAGCCGACTGTTTCGGGGTAATCGAGATCGTGCAGTACGACCATGCGCGGGGTTGGAATCTCCTCGATGGCGTTGTAGTAGTCGATTCGCTCCAGAGCGCTCGGCGACTTATGGCGTGCGGAGATCACCCCGGTCACGGCGTATCCGACGACCGTATCGATAACCGGGCTGATGGACCGCACCTCCGGGCGCATAAAACCCTCGGTACGGGGTTGTATGTCCATCACCTCGAGCGCGTTGGCGATGGTCGGGGTGTCAATTTTCCTGAGTTGGGCCAACAGCTCTTCAGACAACGGGCCAGTCGTGTTACCCATAGTTGTTCGGCGTCCTTTCACATACGGGGTTTTTAGCAGGACCTGGGATCGGTGGTTTGTCCGGGATGCATGGTACCCCCGCGAGCCCTGAGAAACCGTCCTGCCCGGGTGGTGTGATTGTGAAAACCGCAATGCAAACCGGGGGCCAGTCGGTGTGACTGGCCCCCGGTTTGCAATTCAAAAACTGTCTAGAAGACGGGAGTGTTCCAGTCGATGCGCCGTCGCCTGACTGTCCGCTTAGCCGCCTCGTCGCGGTTTCGTTGAATCCGCTGGGCGTTCTGCAATATTTGAAGATCTTTTCGGTGGTTCGACCGTGCCCTGTCGCGCTCTATTTCGTCTGTCGCGTAGTTCACGTCGTTCATGGACCGAAAGTAGTTGACCCGAGCACGTTCAACTGTGATTGGTTTGTAGTACAGCATTACTGGTCTTCCGCCGATCGCTGAGTCTGAGGACCGATGTCTATTAATAAATCGTCCTCCCGCCCGTTGTGCTAGCGATACGTACCGGCCCGATGATCGGTCACGTAATACCGAAAGAGCCAGTGCGTAGTTCCCCTAAGCGCGCCTGAGTACCGCACACCCATGAATTTGCGCCGATTGGCGCATTCGGGCCGGGGCCTCTCGTAACGCAGCCGATTCCACCGACGCTGTGCACGCCTTATTCATGCAAATTCCTTACAGATCATTATGTTCTTGACACCGCAAGGGTCTAGAATCCCCACGTCTCGGGCACATGTGATTCGTGGCTCAACCGATTGCGGGCCGGGGCAGA